>MIAN01000042.1 GCA_001829125.1 Spirochaetes bacterium GWB1_27_13
ATACTTATTTGGGAAAAAATATGGCTACATTAGCGACTCAAAAATTAAATTTTTTATATGAACAATTTTCGACAAAAGAAATTGCTTTTAGTAAATCTATTATTATAACAACTGGACTTGAAACAAGAAAAGTATTTCTAAAAATTAGAGGAGAGCAATTCCCTTGTATTTTATATTCTTGTTCAATGAAATCAGCTAAATTAATTATTAATCTTGATAATATGGGTTTTGAAGAAATAAAAAAAGCAAAAAATTTTGTAAGTTTAAGACTATCTTTTTTTTCAAAAGATGTAAAAAATCCAGTTGTATTTTTTGTTCCTGCACTTGTAAAAGGTTATAATACTTTCAATATTAAAGCAAGTAATACAACGGCATTTTTGATGTCAATTGAGTTTACCCAAAAACCACCAGACGATTTGATTGAGATTTTGGGTAAAATATTAGAATCTGTTGATAATTTTGAAAAAAGAAAATCTCTTCGTATAACACTTGAAGGCAAAGTTGCAGATGATATTGGATTACAAAGTCCAAAGGCTGCTATTGTAATAGATAATATAAAAAGACCTTGCATATTAAGAAATATTTCAAGTTTTGGGTGTATGGTAGTTCTTGCTTGCAATCCTAAATTTATTCTTAATAAAAATGCTCTTTTGCAAATTTTTGTAAAAAATGTCGTTCCTCCAGAGATTGAATTAGAAGGAGTTGCTGTAAGAGCAGAGGCAGTTTCTAATAGAAAAGATATTTATGGAATAGGTATTCAATTTGCTGAAGATAAAATTCCTTTTGAATATAAAGAAATTTTAAATGCTTATATTGATAAACTTGAAGAAATGAAAAAAAAGAAGACTACATAATACTAAATAGCAACAATCAATGAAGTAATACAAAATGGGAGATTTTATGAAAGAGCAACTGCATGAATTTATTAATTAATATATTAAAAACTTGGGGGTGTAAATGAATTTAAATTCTTTGCATCATGTTGCTATAATTTGTTCAGATTATCAAAAATCAAAAAATTTTTATACTAATATTCTTGGTTTTTCTATTATTAATGAAATATTTAGAGCAGAACGAAATTCTTACAAATTAGATTTAGCATTAGAAGGCAAATATATTTTAGAAATATTCTCTTTTCCCAATCCACCTAAACGAGTTTCGCAGCCAGAAGCATGTGGTTTAAGACATTTATGTTTTGAAGTTGATGATATAGAAAAAACCGTTGAAGAATTAAAAAAAAATAATATTTTTGTCGAACAAATTAGAATTGACCAACAAACAAACAAAAAATATACTTTTTTTAATGATCCTGATAATTTGCCATTAGAATTATATGAAAAATAGCTATTTAGCACGAATAGACTCACCTAATAAATTGAGTGTAAAGCTAACAAATTCTTCTTCGTTAAGATTGCAATGCTTCATAAATGATTTACCAGTGTAGGAAAGCATTTGAAAAAATCCACTCATTAGAAAGATATATGAATATGTGAGTTTTGTTACATCAATGTCATTTCTAATACTTCCATCTAATTTACCATCTTCGAGAATCTTAGTTAATTTTTGAAACGTATAATTATCTAACTGAAGCCATTCTTCCATTTTGGGTGTCTTTTCTGATTTTTGTTTAACATAACCAATATGATTCGTTAAAAGTAACATTTCTGGATAATCTTTATAAAAATTATAATAACCCAAAATTGAAAGTCTTAATTTTTCAAAACCATTATTTCCATTTATACTTGCTTTTTCAATGTAAGAAAAAAGTAATTTACATACTTTAATTGCCACAGCAAAATATAAATCTTCTTTATTAGTAAAATATTGATACAAAGTTCTTTTTGTAAATTGTGCCTCTTTGGCTATTTCATCCATAGATGTTTCTTCAAATCCTTTTTGGGTAAATATTTTTTCTGCTGCTGTAATAATTTCTTCTTCTCTTATTTTTTTTTCTCTTTCACGCCTCGATAGATTATTCACAAATTTTTTCCTTTTTTACTTGACTTTTTTCGATTTTATTAATATACTTAGGGTATATTAAATATACTTATATTAAGCCTAATATATTTTAAGTATAAATAATTCTATTGATTTTGTCAATAATTATGCAATTTTAATCTTTGTTATGATAAGGGGATTTGTGATATGGCAACTAAAATTTTTTATTTTTCTGCAACTGGCAATTGTTTGTTTGTTGCTCGTAAGATTGCTGATGAACTTAGTAATACAACAGTTATTTCTATTCCTCAGGTTATAAATACTGATATTGATACCTCTGGTGAAATGATTGGCTTTGTTTTCCCTATATATGCTTGGGGTTTACCTAATATAGTAGAAGATTTTATAAAAAAAATTAAATTAAATAAGGATCAATATATATTTGCGGTTGGTACTTGTGGTGGGACTCCTTGTGGAACTTTGCTTCAATTAAAAAAAATGCTTCAAAAAAAAGGTGCTGATTTGAATGCAAGTTTTCTGGTAAAAGAGAATAGTTATACACCTCTTAGCAATGATGTTCCTCTAATTAGGTTTATGATGAATATTGCAGGTAAACAACCTCTTTCTTTTAAAGAACGCTTTCCACAAATTATTGAAATAATTAAAAATAATCAAAAGCATAAAGCAGAACGAAGTAAGCCATTAGCAAATTTTTTGGGGACTTTATTACACGGAGCTGCCATTAAAAGTTTCAAAACAATGGATAATAATTTTATTGTTAATGAAAAATGTAATCAATGCCAAACTTGCGAAAAAATTTGTCCACAACAAAATATAAAAATTATAGATGGCAAACCTAAATGGCAAAACAATTGCGAATTTTGTTTTTCTTGTTTGCAGTGGTGTCCTAAGAATGCTATTCAATATAAAGGTAGTAGTCCTGATGCAAAACAATCTCATCATCCAGAAGCAAAACTAAAAGATTTTATTTTAAGATAAAAAAATTAAAAAATAATATACACTTTTTAAAAAAAAAATAGTAAAATTGATGTTGATATAAAAATAAAAGCGACAATCGCTTTTGTAATTAATTTAATAGGAGATAAAAAATATGACAAAATTTAGTAAAAATTTTTTTAATGATAAAGAAGTACTTTTTGTTGGATTTTCGAGTAAAAACAAACCATTCTGTATGAGTATTTACAAGGCAATGACAAACAATGGTATTAAAGTTTACCCTATGAATAACAAATCAAATAGTAATTTTGATATAAAAGTATATAAAGACTTTAACGAGTTACCAAAAGTTCCTCAATCAGCTTTTGTCCTTTTAAATAAAAATAATGCAAAAAAAGTAATTGGCCAATTAAAAGACAAGGGCATAAAAAAAATATTATTTCAAAGTAAAATGACTGCTGACTCTGAAATTTTAAATCAGTGTCAACAAATGGGTATGGAAACAGCAATTGGATGCCCTTTGATGCTATACGGCTCTGGTTTACACAAATTACACGGATTTTTTGGTGGAGTAAAATGAATTCTTTTCCGCTGATAAGAACTCATCATTCAAATGAACGGTTAATGTCGGTTGTTTTTTTTGTAGCATTACTATATATTCTTCCAAGTTGGGTTAAAAATCCATTAGAAACAGTAAGTTTTATAATTGTTTTGGCAATAGGTTTGTTAGTTGATGTATTTATTAATTTCATACGATTTAAAAAGCCTGTTTGTGCAGTATCAGCTGCGGTAACGGTGGCTATTTTACAAATAATGAGCCCAAACATTCCACTTTGGGGTAGAATACTTGGTGTAATAGTAGCCCTCATTATAGGCAAACACATACAAGGTGGCACAGGTAAGAATATTTTTAATCCAGCAATAGTTGGGCTATTATTTTTGAGTCTATTATTTAAATTAGATTTTACTATATTTTCTTTCTCATTATGGTTAATACCAGCCTTAGTTTTATCATTACTATTTTTATCTGTTAGACCTTTTGCATCGATTGGTCTTATAAGTGGAATGACATTAGCATTATTTTTTACAAATAATTTAAATTTTTCAACATTTATTTCTTATGGAATTATTTTTTGGGGACTTCTTGTAATAACTGATACAGTAACAACAACTCCTGTTCCTTCTGCTGGATTTTTTGATGGACTTATAATTGGATTTGTCCCTTTATATTTTACTAACTCGATATTTGCTTTTGGATTGGGCTTTCTTGTATTTAATTTATTGTCATTTATTTTTGGAGTGAATAGTCCTATTCTAAAAAAAATTATATTTTCGATGAAAATTAAAATAAAACCTATAATTGATTTTAATAAAGATATAAAATTAATAGATTTAACAGATAATAAAAAAGAAGAATCTATAAATAATACCGTTTTATCAAAAGAAGAAATTTTAAACCTGATCGAAACAAACGATATTTTTGGTTATGGTGGGGCTGGATTTTCTACTATCAAAAAAATTAAGACAGTACTAAACTCTCAAATCTCTGATAAATATTTTATAATTAATGGGGTAGAATGCGATCCAGGACTTATACACGATAAATGGCTTTTACAAAACTTTCCACAAGAAATAACTAAAGGTATAAAATTAATAACTCAATGTATAAATTTTAACGATGTGTTTTTAGCGGTAAAAGAAACCAAAGATTTGGATTTTTCATCTGATCTTAAAATATATAAAATACCTAATTTTTATCCAGCGGGTGCAGAAAAGATTCTAATTAACAATATATTAAAAAAAGATATACCACAAGACAAAATAACAGCAGAAGAAGGAATTTTGGTACTAAATGTTCAAACTATTTATCAAATATACGAGGCAGTTTATTTTAACCGTAGAGCAAATACCAGATATTTAACAGTTTGTAATATAAAACAAAAAAAATCTGATGTTGTAAAAGTTAAACTTGGAGATAATATTCGTAACATTGCAAACCAAATATATCCTAATAGTAATAGTATTTTTACAGGTGGTGGGGTAATGCAATCTCAAGTTGTTGAAGACTCCAGTTTTGTTGAAAAAACTACAAATTTTATTGCCATCGCTGACTTTCCAAATTATAAAGAGTCACCTTTATGCTCAAGATGTAGTCTTTGTGTTGTTCATTGTCCCAATAAACTTATGGTTAGTCAAATTGCAAACCTAATAGATAGTGGCAAAAAAGAAAAAACTATAAAATATAACCCAAAAAAATGTATTAGTTGCGGCAGTTGCAGTTATATTTGCCCAGCTGGTAAAAATCTTTCTGCAAGGATAAAAGAAGCAAAAGAGTTTTCTTTACTTTCCAACGAAATTAAATAAAAAACTAATAATTGTTTATCTTTTTCGTGACTTTTTGGAACTATTTTTTTAATCTTGCTTTTCACCAAGTTTTTTGATATATTTTAGTTATGGCAAATGATAACGATAAAAGATACAAAAAAATATTTTCTAATCCCTTTGTTGTTGAAGAACTCCTTTTATACTTTGTACATGAGGAT
>MIAN01000043.1 GCA_001829125.1 Spirochaetes bacterium GWB1_27_13
GGAACTAAATACCTTATATAACCTTCTTTATCAGATATTTTTAGTGAATTAAAATAATTATTAGTTGTAAATATCGATTTTATATAACTATTTATATTTTTGGTAGATATTATTTTATTATTAAGAATTTCTTTTATTTGTAGAATTTCTCTTAGAGGTATATCTAAATATTGACTCACAGATTCTTTAAGGTCTGTCAAAAGGATATGATTTTTATTATTTATATCTTCTTTAATACTGTTTGAAATGAAATATAGTGTTAAAATACTAATGATTATTAAAGGAATTGTTGAAAAAAATATAAGATTAAACAATATACTTCTTTTAAGGCTATTTTTATACTTCATTATCCATTTCCACTATATAAATTATTCTAAAGTAACAAAGTTACCATCTTTTATAGTTATTAAGTATTGATTTCTTACAGCATCACCAAATTTATCAACAAAAATTTCTCCTTGTAATCCATCAAATTTTTTGTCAATAAGATTATCTTTAAGTTTTTTATAATCTTTTAATTGCGATAGTGTTTCAAAAAGATATTTAGCTGCATCATAAGCTGAGGTAGCCGAATGATTAGCTTCTTTTTTATATATTTTTATATATTTTTCACTAAATTCTAGATATTTCTTATTTTGACTCATTGTATTAAAAGCCTGTGGCATAACAATTCCTTCAACTGCTCGCCCACCATTTTTTATTAATTCTTCAGTACATGCCCATCCTGTGGAAATGATTTTAACATTTTTATCTATTTTTCGTATTGTCTGAGAAAGCATTGCAGTATCTATTGCACCTGCTATAATTAAAATTACGTCAGATTTATCAGCACATAAAGTTTGTGCAATTTCAAGATAGGATGTGTTATCTTGCGAAGTAAAACTATGCTCAAATGTTTTTTTTCCTCCAATGTTTTCAAATTGTTTTTTAAAGTTTTGAAACCATGATTCACTAAATCCACGATTAGACAATTCATAAACACAAGAGACTGTATTTGCTTTTAAAACATCTTTAGAATAAGAAGCCATTCTATCTGATTGTACTTTGTCAGAAGAAATAATTCTTATAAAATAGTCATCAAGTCCTGTTAATTGGTTTGTTGTGGATGAAGAGCTTAATAAAACCGTCTTATTTTTATTTACAATATCTATTGAGGCTAAAGACATTTCGCTTGTTACATGTCCTATTATAGCAACGACTTTTTGATCTATTAATTCTTGATCTACTTTTTTTGCAGTTTCTGCATCTTGCGCATCATCTTTTATAATTAGTTCTATCTTTTTGCCATTTATGCCACCTACATCATTTATTTCATCGACAGCCATAATTACCGAATTTCTTGCTGCTACTCCAAGATCAGACAATTTTCCACTCAAACAGCCAGAAAAGCCAACTTTGATTGTATTATTCCAACAACTTGTTAATAAAAATGCTAATAACATAAGATAAATTTTTTGCATTCCATAACCTCCATGATATGTTAAAATATTTGAAATAATAATTTATTTTAACAAAAAAACAAGATATTTATCAAAAAATCATCTTTTTAATAAATATAGGAATATTACGAAAAAAATTACTGATTTTTTCTCATTTTTTTTGACTTTATAATGTTGGAGTTTGTATCTTAATATTTCAGTAGTCATATAGTTTAAATATAATAAGAGTTTATAAATAGTCAATAAATTATTATTAATTAAACACTTTTATATCAACGATTAACTGGTTTTACGATAAGTAAAATTAATTAAAACATTGAAAGATACAAATAACACGAAAAAAATAGAGTAAAAAAGAGAATTAGGGTTAAAAATTTCAATAAATTTAATATTCATGTATTTTATTGAAATTTTATCCAATTTTTAGTAAACTCTGTGTAAAAATAATTTAAATGGTAATTATTTTAGTATTAAAATCTTGGTATATTTCTACCACAAAAAATTTCTTTCATCTCTCTTTTTAGTCTTTGTTTTATTCGTTTTTTCTCACCTGGTAGCAAATTACTTTTTGGAGTAGCAAAAAGATAGTTTTTGAGTTCAAATTCTTTTAAAATCATTTTAGTATGAAAAATATTCTCTTGATAGACGTTGACATCTACCATGTGGTACAAATCTTTTGTGTCATCTGGGATATAATTTTGAATAGAATTTATTTTGTGATCTATAAAAAACTTTTTACCGCTAATATCTCTTGTAAAACCTCTGACTCTATAATCTATCATAGCAATATCTGGGCTAAAACTATGGATAAGATAATTTAACGCTTTTAAAGGAGAAATTTTACCGCAAGTAGAAACATCTATATCTGCTCTAAATGTAGTAATCCCTTCGTCAGGATGGCTTTCAGGATAAGTATGAACTGTAATATGGCTTTTATCAAGATGAGTTACAACACTTGATGGTAATGGTCCTGGCGACTCTGTTTCAGTATAAGAATCTACTTGTTCGTCAGTATGAATCTTTTCTTCTGAAATAAGCATTGTAACGCTTGCTCCTTGAGGGTCATAGTCTTGTTTTGCGATATTTAGTATATTAGCCCCAATTATTTTAGCAACATCGGTAAGAATATTAGTTAATCTATCTGCACTATATTCTTCATCTATATATTTTATATAAGCATTTCGATGTTCTGGAAGTTTTGCATAACAAATATCATATAAATTGAAACTCAAAGTTTTTGTTAGGTTATTAAAGCCATAAAGTTTTAATTTCTTAATTGGTTTAATTTTCACCATTTCCCACCCTCAAAACAGAAATATTTTTAAATGCTTTTAAAAATCAATAAATAGTAATATTTAATGAAAATTGCCAAAAAGTCTTAAAATTCTTTAAATATAAGATTAAAAAGACGTATTTTGGAAGCACCCTATATCTTATCAAATATTTGATTAAAAGTAAATAGTTTTAATCAAACTTTTTTTATTTTTTTGAAAAAAAACTACAAAAAAATATCTCGATTTATAGTTTGTGATAACTAAGTTTCTACTTGACAAATTGTAAATGTTTGTTATTATATAAATTAGAACTAAAATAAAATTTAGTAAATGCACTTTAAAAGGTGCTTAATTATGGGAATCAAATATCTTGACAAATTTCCAACTCCCCATCAACATTAGGCGGTGCTATGAAAAAATTTATTATATTTTTTATCATATTCTTTAGTTTTTCTATTTTTGCAGAAGAATGGAAGAGTTTACCATTAAAAGAAAATATAAAATTATTCACAAGTGGAAATTATAAAGTTGCCTATAAATTTTTTGGTGACACTAACAAAGAGACGATTTTATTGTTTTATGGATTTGGTGGCAATCTTGAGATGATAAACATTATGTCTCCTTACATTACCAAAAATTACAATTTGTTGGTCGTTGATTACCCATGTCATGGATATTCTCCAAAAGTGGATAATTTTGAGGTGGAAGAGTTTACTAATGTGGTTAAAAAATTGTTAGACTCATTGAGCCTTAATAAAGTATATTTAGCAGGTTATAGTTTTGGAGGAATAGTTTCATTGGATTTTTATACTAAAAATAAACCTATGATAAAAAAATTAATATTACTTCATACTAGTTCTAATTTTTGCGATACACCTACTACCAAATTTTTTTATAAAAATTTTGAAAAGATGCTTGAGCATGATTTTGATTTTACGATTAAACAAATTGCAATGCCAATTTTACGGGATAGATATTTTAGTAATGATTTGTTAAAACTTTCTCGTACTGTTGCAATGTATAACAATGGTGAGAGTGTTATTGATAACTATAAAAAAATAATCTATAAAAACTATGATTTTGCCCTACTCCAAGTCGAGTGCCCAACCCTAATAATCGGTAGCAAAATTGACTTATTGGTTCCAGAAGAAACATCAAAACGGATACATACTAGTATAAAAAACAGTAAACTCATCATTGCAAAAGATTATGGGCATCTATCCATTGTCTCTGTCCCTCAAAAAGTAGCAAGCGAGATAGTGAGTTTTTTGGAAGAATGATTTATTCTAAAAAAATATTTACACGCGGATAAGATGAAGAATACACGAAGTTTCACGAAGATTTGATTGAAAAAATGTATTTTTCAAGTATTTTCTTCGTAATCTTCGTGTCCTTCGTAGTTATACTAAGTTTATTAAAATTATTTATTGTTTAAAGCTGCAACACCTGGTAATACTTTACCTTCAACGAGCTCAAGTGAAGCACCACCACCAGTTGAAATATGAGACATTTTTTCAGAAACTCCAGCTTTATTAACAGCAGAAACAGAATCTCCACCACCAATAATAGTTGTAGAACCTTTAAGGTTTGCAAGTGTGTTAGCAATTGAAATTGTTCCTTTAGCAAAAGTTTCCATTTCAAAAACACCAACAGGACCATTCCAAAAAACTGTTTTTGCGTCACTTAATGCCTTGTTAAATAGATCAATTGATTTTGGACCAATATCAAGTCCCATCATATCGTCTGGAATACTATCTACATCAACAATTTTTGTAGCCGCATCGTTTGCAAATTTATCTGCAACAAGAGCGTCAACTTGTAATAAAAATTGAACTCCTTTTGCTTTTGCTGCATCCATTGTTTTTTTTGCAGTATCGATTTGATCTTCTTCACAGAGTGATTTACCAACTTTTTTACCCATAGCTTTAAAGAATGTAAAAGCCATTCCACCACCGATAATAATTTTATCACATTTTTCGAGTAATTTTTCGATAACTGTAATTTTTGAAGAAACTTTAGCACCCCCTACAATAGCAACAAATGGTTTTGCTGGGTTTTTAACAATTTTTTCTTCCAAAAATTCTAATTCTTTTTCCATTAAGAAACCTGCAACTGCTGGTAAATAACGAGCAACTGTTTCTGTTGAAGCATGAGCTCTATGTGCAGTACCAAAAGCATCGTTTACATAAATATCACCGTATTTAGCAAGTTCTTTTGCAAGTTTTTCTCTATCTTCTGCATTTTCAGATGTTTCTTCTTTGTGGAATCTTGTATTTTCAAGTAATAAAACTTCGCCATCTTTTAACGCTTTTACCATATTTTCTGTGTCAGCCCCTATACAAGAAGGAGTAACTTTTACTTCTTTTGCAATAAGTTCAGAAAGTCTTTTTGCAATAGGAGCAAGTTTATGTTGACCATTCAAATATTCTTCTTCATTAAATGTTTTGCCAGCAGCTTCTGCTTTTTCTTTTGCTTTTTTAGCATCTTTTTTTGGATCGCCAAGATGTGACATTAAAACAAGATTTTTTGCCTTATTTTCAAGAATATATTTAATCGTTGGAAGAGCAGCCTGAATCCTTGTGTCATCTTGAATAACACCATTTTTAATTGGAACATTAAAATCTACTCTCATTAAAATTCTTTTACCTTTAACATCAATATCTTTTACAGTTTTTTTGGAAATTGCCATAAAAAAAATCTCC
>MIAN01000044.1 GCA_001829125.1 Spirochaetes bacterium GWB1_27_13
AGATTGTGGTAATTTTGGCAAAAAACAAATAATTACTAACCTTTCTGGTCTTACAAAGGGTCAAAAGGTGTTAGTAGGACTAGAAGGTGTAAAACTTTATTCTGGATTTGAAATAAAAAAATCTAAAATAAAAGATAGCGATAGTGAAGGAATGCTTATTCGATGGGAGGATTTGGGACTTCCATATAAGGGAGATTTTGCTATTTTTATTGAATCTTCTATCAAAAATGGTACAAATTACCTTGAAATAGGCGATTTTGAAGATGAAATTCTTGAAGTGGAACTTACTGCTAATCGTGGAGACTGTCTTGGGATGATTGGTGTTGCGAGGGAAGTTTCTGCTTTATTTAAAGTGCCACAAAAACAAGTTAGCACAGATTATAAACATTCTACCAAAAAAACAAACGATATTGCAAAAGTCGAAATTAACACAAAAAATTGTACAAGATATTGTGCTGGAATTATCGAAAATGTAAAAATTGAACCAGCACCTTTATGGATGCAACTTAGGATTATAAAATCTGGTATTCGACCTATTAGTAATGTAGTTGATTTGACAAACTATATTATGATGGAATGTAACCAGCCATTGCATGCTTTTGATATGGATAAAATTAAAGATAAAAAAGTGATTGTTAGAGATGCTTATACTGATGAGAAAATTGTTACACTTGACAATATCGAAAGAAAACTTGTTAATACTGATATTCTTATTACAGATTGCGATAGAGGGCATTGTATTGGTGGAATAATGGGTGGGCAAGTTAGCGAGGTATCAGATACTACAAAAAATATATTTTTGGAAGCCGCATTTTTTAAACATCAATTTATAAGAAAAACATCAAAAAGACTTGGTTTAAAATCGGAATCTTCTTATAGGTTTGAAAGAATTACTGATAAAGAAAATATTCCATTTACACTAAAAAGAGCTTTATATTTATTTGAAAAACTCAATATTGGTAGTATAGCAGAAGGAATTATTGATAATTATCCAGAAAAACAAGAAAAAATAAATATTATAGTTGGTATCGACTGGATTAATAATAAGCTCGGCTCAAAAATAGAAGAAAAAGAAATGATTGATATACTAACAAGACTTGAGTTTGGAGTTACAACTGATGGTAAAAATTTGTCTATCGTTGTACCTTCTTGGAGATCAGATGTTAGTATAAAAGAAGACATTGCAGAAGAAGTCGCTCGTGTTTATGGTTATAACAATATTACACCAACGATATTTCCGAGTGCGAGGGCTGCAACTTTGACCCCTTATCAGATGCTTGATAAAAATCTTAGAGGCGTTTTGTATAGACTTGGCTGTGATGAGGCGTTTAATTTGAGTCTTGTTGGGCATAGTTTATTTGATAAGATGAAACTTTCGGCAAATCATCCGTTTAGAAATATAGTAAAAATGGATATAGTGCTTTCTGATGACTTACAAGGAATGAGAAATTCGTTGATACCTGGTATGATTAGGACTACTGCTTTTAATGTTACAAGAAAAAACAATAGCATTTCTTTATTTGAAGTTGGAAATGTTAGTTATTCATCATCTGAAGTTTTACCAATTGAAGAAAAAAAATGTAGCGTAGTGTTAGCTGGTCTTAAAGAACTTAAAGATTACACAAATACAGAGGTAAAATACGATTTTTATGATATAAAAGGTGTTGCTGATGCTATTTTTGACTTTTTTAAGGTGAATGTAAAATTTGTTCCATCAAACGAAGAGTTTTTGCATCCATATCAGCAAGCAAAAATTTTATTTAATGGAAAAGATGCTGGTACTATTGGTAAGATTCATCCTTTGGTTTGTGATAGTTTTGATATTGATTTGGATGTTTTTATACTTGACTTTTCTGTAAAGATTCTTTTTGAGAATATGGATGAAAAAATAGTTTACACTGAAATACCAAAATTTCCATCATCAATTAGAGACCTTGCATTGATCGTACCACAAAATGTTAATGGTGATGATATTCTTAATGAAGTTAAAAATGCAAAAATTGATATTTTGAGAAGTGTAAGGATTTTTGATATTTATAGAGGCGAAAACATTGAAAAAGACAAGTATTCTATTGCTTTAACTATGGAATTCAATAAAATTAAGTCAACATTAACTGATAAAGAGATAGAAGAAGCATTTGAAAAAGTATATTCTACTTTACATAATAAATTTGGAGCAAAAATTAGATGAGTGATAATATATATTTTATCTCAATGGAAGGTAAGACAAATTATAAAATAGGTAATTTTGCGGTGAGGGAAGATATTCCTCTGCCTGTCTATGTTCAAGATGGCGGAAAATTATCCTTAGAAAAAATAAATCCAGAAAATATCATAGGTGGGATGTTAAAAATTTTAATGGAAGATGAACAAAACGATCATCTTGATTATTATAGAGATTTTATTTTTAGTGTCCAACCTGATATTGAAGCAAGATTAACTTCTGGTGCTTATGAAGCAGAACAAAGCGAGCATTTTAAAGATGCACTAGATATTTTTAGAGTTTTGCTTGCATTAAAGCCAAACTCATTAGATGCAAACTTAAACCTTGCTATTTGTTACGATGAATATTCTCAATCCTTATTTGATAAAGGTAGAGAACAAGAAGCTTTAAAGATGGAAGAATTGGCTTTTGATTTTTTTAAAATCGTTGATGAATTTGAAGATAAACCAGAGAATGCTTTGTATTATCTCGGAAGATTTTACCTTTATAGAGAAAATTATGAAAAATCTGTAAATTATTTTGATGAATTTGTTAGAAACACAACTGATCAAGAGCGAAAAAAAGAAGTAATAGATGTCTTGAAAAATATAAGAGATTTTGGGGTTACTGACTCTGATTATCAAGATGCCGTTGCAATGATACATTCTGATAATGAAAGTGAATCTTTTGGTTATATTGAACGGTATATACAAAAATTTCCAAATTCATGGCATGGTTATTACTTAAAAGGTCTAGCTTTTAGAAAAATGGAAAAGTTTAATGAAGCGATAGAAAATCTTGACAAAGCGTTACAGTTAAACATAGATTCATCTGATATTTATAATGAATTAGGGCTTTGCTACATGAATCTTGGGGTTTTTCATAAGGGTGAGTTAAATTTTAACAAAGCGTTAAGAAAAAATCCAGAGGATTTGATAATATTATCTAACCTTGCTATGCTTTATTTTAAAAAAGGTGACAAAGAAGAAGCTTTGAAATATTGCGACATAGTGATAGAGTTTGACCCTAACGATTTGTACACAAAAAATTTACGAAAGATGATAGATGAAAATCTATAAAATTGAACTATTTATACCAACTGTTAGCCATTTTTAGCGATACATATTAATTTTTTTAAATACGAAAGACACAAAGTTTACTAAGAATTGAAAAAAAATTCCAATAAAATAAATAATTTTTTAAATGTATTGGAGTTTTTAATCAAAATTTATTGTATTTCCTTCGTGGTTTTAACTAATCTTAGTTATTGTTAAGACCAGTTAATTGTTGGTATATGTATTTTTTGGAGTGTATTGGAAAATTTCTCTTGATTCATATTCGCCGATTTTTACAAAAGCTGGTGTCAACCTTGCCGATAAGTTTTTATAAACTTCGTCTGTTATAACAAGAGAATCTTCTTGAGTATATTGCTTTTCGAGATGAACTAACGAGTTAATTAAATCGCTTGTTATTTGTTCTGTATTAGTTTTATGAAATAAACAGTTTCCAGAATGAATTGAAATTTTTAATTTTATAATCTCCTCAAGTTTTAACTTTTCGAGACATACTAAGAAAAAATGATTAAAAAGATAAACACTTGAGAGTACAGAACAATTTACAATATCTCCAAAATGAAAAGTTATAATCCCCCAATTATTTTGCCAAAGCCATATTCTGCCACCAAATATTTGCATAATAGAAGATATTTCATTTTTAACTTGCTCAAATATTTTTTCTATCGAGGCTTTTGAGTATCTACCTATTGAGTCTTTTTCAAGAACAAGATTTATCATAACCAAACTCATATCATAAAATTGATCATTTGTTAAAGAATTCCAATCATAATCTTTCGGAAGCATTATTCTTCCTTTAGAATAACTTTCATCTACAATTTCTTCATTAGGAATGACCAACTTATTTGTTACAAAACTAACAGAACCTCTTATAGAATTTATAAATATGTCTTTTTTTATTTCATTTAATAGAAGGTAATCTGCCGCTCCTTTTCTCATCCATCTTACAACATTAAAAATTTCTTTATTTGAACTAACTATTATTATAGCAGGTTTATTTTCGTAACAAGAAATAACTTTTTCGTAAATATCAACGCTATTAACATAAGAATCTTCTTCTTCAAAAATGAGTATTTCATTAGTCTTTTGTTCACATTTATTTAATAAAGAAATTTCGATAAAATTAAACTGGAAAGTATTATCTTCTTCTGAGGAAAAAAAATCATCTATTTTCTCAATTAAATTAGAGTTATTTAAATAATAGACATCAATATCAATCAATTTGTTTTCTCCTGAATGGTATTTTAAGTTGGTATATATTTACTCCATTTAAATTCTTTTCTGTAAGATAATTTCTTATAGTTGTATTAAGGTGTAAAACGGTATGTTTTGAAATTGAAATAGTATCTATTTCAGTGTGTCTTTTTTCTATATTTTTTGCTTCTTCAAGTGAATCTGATGTAATAGAAGATGTTTGGGTTTTATATTCTGCTGTGCCTGCATTTATACCAATCCTAATATGAACATCTTCATTTAATAAATTAGAAGTCGCATTAAAAACTATCATTGATGTCATAATATCAATTGCTGTCAAAATTGCATTATTTACAAAGTCTTCAAGATGAAAAACTAAAAGCCCACCATCTCCTTCCCAACTCCATATTCTACCTTTTCGACTCTCAACAGTGGCTGTTACCATTTTTTTAAATGTATTATAAGTATCTTTTATTAAAGCATTGTCATATTTTCTTACAAGTTTTGAATTTCCAGAAATATCAATAGAAACAAAACAAAAATTATAAATTTTACATTCTTCAAGAAAACCCCAATCATTTCTTTTAACCTTTGTTTTTTCCATTATTACAATCTTTTTAAAATTAGGGCTATATTGATAGCCGAGTTCTTCAACTTCTTTTAGAATAAATTTTAAACCATTAAAAATAACTTTTTCACCTCTAAAATCATTTAAGGAAGTGTAAATAATAAAATTTATTAATTTAACAAAGTTTTTTGTTTCAAAAAAATAATCAACAACTACTTTTGCTGCATCTTTTCTTGGAATAGTTGTTTTTGGAGTAAATCCAGTGAGTTCATACAAATCTAAATTTCTGTCTATTGACCTTATGAAAAGCTCTAAATTATGAGTATCGAAAGTTCTTGATAAGTCTTCAATTAATAATCTTTTAAGTCTACTAACACCCAATTTAAAATCCCAAAATAAATTTAATAATAATATACTCCAAATTTTAAAATTTGTCAAAAAATAACCAAATATTATAATTATTAAATATTTAATGGCTAATTTTTTTTTCACAATTATAAAAGCGACATTTGTGAATGTCGCTTTTATTTATGCTACATCAAAAATTTAAAAGTTTGGAATATACACCTTGAGAACATCAAGCGAAACAATTTTGATTAAAAAATCAAATAAAAAACAGATTCTATAACACAGATTAATCAGATTATCACGGATTCACCCGTAAAGCGAGTGCAAGCCGCAGATTAAAATCTATAAAGTAATTAGATTTTACGATTTTGATAAACTAAATAAATCTTTTTAGAATAACATCAAGATTTTTAACAGCTTTATCAGACCAAACATTTTTTTGTGTTATAATTGCAGTATCAAGACAATGCCTACAAGTACAATCTTTGTAGTTCAATTTTGGAATAATATCTACTAAAATTCTTTTTGCAGTTTCGCTATTTTTATGTAATGTTTCAACAATCATTTCAACAGTAACAGCCTCTTCGTTTTCTCTCCAACAATCATAATCAGTAGACAAAGCAATTATTCCATAACAAATTTCTGCTTCACGGGCAAGTTTTGCTTCTGGTATAGCAGTCATTCCAATTATATCTCCACCTATACTTCTATGAAAATTACTTTCAGCTCTTGTAGAAAAAGCAGGACCTTCCATACAAACATAAGTTTTATTTTTATGATAAGTAATATTTAATTTTTTTGCAGATTCTTCAAAAAGAGTATTTAAATTATGACAAAAAGGCTCTGCAAAACCAATATGTGCAACAATTCCATTCCCAAAAAAACTCGAATCTCTGCCTTTTGTCCTATCTATAATTTGATCTGGAAAAACTATATGAGATGGTGCAATTTCTTCTTTTAAACTACCTACAGCACTAACTCCGATTAAAGACTTAACGCCAAGTTTTTTAAAACCATATATGTTTGCCTTATTGTTTAGTTCAGAAGGAAGAATTTTATGACTTCTGTTATGTCTTGATAAAAAAGCAAGTTTTATGCCATTTAATTCACCGATAATATATTTATCTGATGGACTACCAAAAGGGGTATTGATCTCAATTTCATCAATAGTTTTAATGTTGTTAAGATTATAAACACCACTTCCACCAATTACACCAATATTGATTTCTTCCATGAATAACTCCATATTTTTATTTTTTTTATACTCATCAAGTGAGTAGTATCCCATTTTGTCAAAAATTATAAAAATTAATTTATACACGAAATGTTTAAAGTTTGTCAAATTATTATGATAAACTTTTTCATAACTTCTTTTAAATAAACAGTTGGTATATAATTGTAATATATACAATTATCATGAATATTTATCCCAAAAAAGTTTTAATCAGTATAATTTCTGACAATTTAGAAAATCTGTGTTATATATTATAACTTATTTTTTATAAATTTGAATACATTTTATTAATTTTTTTATTTAATTAAAAAATTATCATATTTTTTATTTGTGATAATAAACTTAATTCTCTAATTTTTTTTATAATCTTTTCGTCAAGATGTAGGTTAAATATTTTTTTTAAATTCCGATACTAAAAAAGAATATTTTTATATAATACAGATTAGCACAGATTAAAGCGGATTATACTTTACTAATAAATTGTTTAATTAATAACTTTTAGAATTAAAACAACCTATCCGCTTGATGGGTTTCTGCACTCGCTTGACGGGTGAAACTTTTGGGAATATTTTAAGGAAAATTTATGCTAAGAGGAATTTACACATCTGCTTCAGGAATGAATGTAATGCAAGAAAGGCTTGATATAATTTCTAATAATCTTGCTAATGTTGATTTGGTTGGTTATAAAAAAGACCTCGTTGTTATGAAAGAATTTCCAAACATTCAAATAAGAAGAGGTAACGATGATGGGCTTATGGCTTTTCCTCTTGGTAGCTATGACAAAATGCCATTTGTTGGTAAACTTGGTACTGGTGTAGAATTAAATGAATCTTATACGATTTTTAGTCAAGGTTCACTAAAAGAAACTAACAATGATTTTGATGTCGCTTTGGATGGAAAAGGTTTTATTGCAGTAGAAACAGAAAAAGGTGAAAGATATACAAGAAATGGTTCTTTTACAATTGATAAAGAAGGTTTTTTAGTAACAAAAGATGGTTTAAAAGTACTAACAGAAGAAGGACCTATTCAAATAAAGTCTAATAATTTCGTTATTGATAAAGAAGGAAATATTTATCAAAATAATGAGTTTGC
Organism: Spirochaetes bacterium GWB1_27_13; assembly: GCA_001829125.1. Classification (GTDB taxonomy): domain Bacteria; phylum Spirochaetota; class GWE2-31-10; order GWE2-31-10; family MWDO01; genus GWC1-27-15. The sequence continues at coordinate 7,713 of MIAN01000044.1, forward strand.
AGGAGATCCAAATAGACTCGTACAAAAAGAAGAAAATGAATGGAAAGAAACAGAAAAAATTGGTAGATTAAAAATTGTTAGGTTTCCACGAGAAAGAGAGCTTAGAAGAGAGGGGAATTCATTTTATTACGAGAACGAATTTACAGGAAAACCTTACATAGCAGAAGGAAACGAAAGACCAAAAATTATGGAAGGTTTTTTAGAATCTGCAAATGTTGATCCTGTAATTGAGATGACTCAAATGATTGAAGTTCAAAGGACTTATGAGGCAAATCAAAAGTCTATTCAATCTCATGATCAATTGCTTGGAAAAATTATAAATGAAGCTGGGGTTGCGAGGTAAAATAATGATAAAGATTAAAAGAAAATATTTTAATTTAGTTTTTTCAATACTACTTGCCTTTTTTATGTCTTTTATAATGTCTTTTGTATTAACATTAATTAATACAGGTTTTATTGGCAATTTTTTTCTTAGATGGGGAAGATCTTTTATTGTAGCTATTGCTTGTAGTTTTCCTGTATCTTTAATAATCGTACCTATTATTAGAAAATTTTTAGAAAAAATTATAGTGGATTAAATATGAATAAAAAAATTATTTCAATTGTATTTTTAATATTTTTAAATTTAAATATCTTTTCTGTGAATTGGAATGTTTATACTTCCAATAATTATTTGAGATTGTCTGATAGTGTTGTGAGAGACATTGATAAAGATGGAATTGACGAAATTATTGTTTCTTCCTTTACTTTTAGTGGAAAATTTATTGATGTTTATAAAATTGATAATGGAAATCTAAAAGTCATTGATAAATTAAAAGTTCCAGAGCGAACAATATTTTTTGATGTCGGAGACCTTGATAATGATGGAAGCACTGATATAGTTTTTTTAACAAGTAATGGTCTTTATTATCGAAATATTACTGAAAACAAACCACTCCGAGTTATAAACTCTATTTTTTCTGAAATAGTTGTTGCACAACCAGAATTATTAAAAAGTGTAACTATGATTATTGATTTGAATGGCGATGGCAAAAACGAATTAATAATAGAAAATGTTAGAGCTATTGAAATATATGAAACTGCATCTTTTACTAAGAAAGGTTCGATAAATTTAGAAACGGTTTTAGAATTTTCTATGGTGCCGGGTCAGTTTTATCCTCAATATATTTTTTATACGCTACCGATTATACTCGTTGATGATCTTGATAATGACAATAAGAAAGAAATAATAACTAAATTTCCACATTCTGTAAATATTTATGGTCAAACAAAAAATAATGGTTGGTATCTAAAATCTATACTTAAAATGAAGCAAGATAATGTATATTTTCTTTCTAACTCATTTGTAAAATTTTCTTTTCCAGTTATAAGTGATATAGATAATGACAAAATAAAAGAAATCGTTGTTTCTTCTGCAAATCTCGATCTACCGCGGATAAGATTTGAAGCAGTTGGAGATTTATTTTATTTGGATAATAATGTTTATAAGCCAAATAAAAATAAACAAATTGTAATAAAAGGTATTCCTTTAAACCTTCCTTATTTTATAACACTTAACAATCAAAAATATAAGGATTTCTTATGTCCTGTTATCCCGTTTAATCTAATTAGTATTTTTGGTTTACTTTCTGGCGGTGGAACAATAAATGTCCCATTTATGTATTACGAACAAAAAGAAGAAAAATTTGACATGATATGGGGTAAAAAAATGTTTGAAATTCCTTTTCGTATAGAGAATATAACTTCTTTTGTTGAGGCATTACCCTTTGATACATTTAAAGAAGGCGAATTTCCAGATTTTTATTATTTTATCCATAATTTTAAATATAAGAATGCTGATATTTTGTATTATTATTATGATCAAGTAAAAAAATCGTATCAACAACAAGTTATTCAAACTCTATCACTTCCTTACTATACCCCAGAGTTACCAGCTACTCTAAAACTTGGTAAATTCTCAAAAAACTCAAAAAAAGATGTCTTATTTATAATCCATAGAAATTTTTATGTTATAGCAAGAGATAACGCTGATTAACAAGGATTGGAAAGAGATAAAAACAGATAAGCACATATTAAAGATGTTTTTTCTTGAGAATTTGTTATAAATCTTAGGAAAACTTTTGATGTTTTTAACAATAATTGGTCTGTCCCTTTTTTGGGATTGTCCCTCAGGGACAATCCCAAAAAAGGGACAGACCAATTTCTCTAAATTCTATCTAAAAATTAACATGCAATTAGGGATCAATTTTTAGATGGAATTTACAATCACCTCAGAATTTTAAGAATCTATTTTTACAAATACTATAATTTGTATCTTTATAAGATATTTTATATAATTTCTAATTAAAATAATAATATTTATTAGATTTATTAATAAAATTTATTATTTATCTATAATTTTTATTTCTTTCTTGCAATAACTATTGTAATATCATCTTTTTGTTCATTTAAAAAATTAAATACATCTTTTATTATTTCATCTTCAATATCTTTTACATTCGCTTTATCACCATATTCTTCGAGCTTTTTTACTAATCTGCCCATATCATACTGTTCGTTTTCTTTATTTTTTGCTTCGATAAGCCCATCTGTATATAATAAAAATAAATCGCCAGATTCTAGTTTGAAACTTTGCTCGTTGGTGCTTTCTTTAATGTCTGGCAATAAACCAAGCCATATACCAAAAGTGCCAACTCTTTCTGCCTTTTTTGTTTTTTTTCTATATATAAGTAGATCAAGATGAGCTCCTGAGTATCTAACATTACCGTCTGGTTCTGCAACCATAAAAGATAATGTCATAAAATGGTCTTCGCCAAGCCTTTGCTTTATATTTTGATACATTACTTTATTGACTTCTGATATTAAATCACTTGACGCAATATTTGGATTATTTAAAAGAATGGTATTAAAAGCTGTTTGAGCCATCATCATTATAAGTCCAGATGTTAAACCATGTCCTGATACATCTCCTATTCCAAACCAAACTCTTCCATTTTGTTCACCAATAATATCATAATAATCTCCTCCTACTTCAGAAGCAGGAAACATAATGGCAGTCATTTCATAAAATGGATTACTAATTAATTCTGGCAATAAACAGGTTTGTATTCTTGATGCAAGTTCTAATTCTGATTTTTCTCTTTCAGCAGAAAGTAATTTATCTTGATAACTTTTTATATTTCTAATCATCAAATTAAAATTATCTGTCAAATCATTTATTTCATTATTATTTTTTGGAGTTCCAATCAAATGTGAATAATTACCTTTTGCTACTATTTGAGTTGCTTCTACAAGTAACTTGATTGGGTCTGTAAAATTTGTACTATATCTAATGCTTATAATAATTACCAATAAAATTACTATAATAGCAAGAATAAACAAAATACTTATTATTTCAAAAATTGGCTTTTGTAATTGTTTGATAGGATGAAAATATATAAATTTTGTGCCTGATATATCACTTTTTTTAAAAATTGTAAGAAAAGTTTTGCCTTTATAAGTAACAAATTCTTTTTTGTAATTAATCTCATCTCCATTTTGTACATCTTCTTTTTGTAGAATATTTAATACAGATGACTCTTTTAGAATATTAAAATCAGAATTTAGCATTGTATAATCTTCAAATTTGAGTAATTCATCCTTAGGATTTTTTTCATCTCCCTCTGTTAGTACATAATTTTTAGTCTTTTCATCATATTCGTAATAATCAGAGTCGTCAAAATGGTCTATTTTTGAAGTTGCAGGATGATTGTATGCGATTATATTGTTAAATTTATCAAGTATGTATAGAGTTCCAAATTTTAATGGATTTATTTTTTTATAAAAATTTGGAATAAAATCTTTATGTAGAACAATTAACATAAACTTAGAAAATGTGTCATTAGGATTTTGTGGAGGATTTGGATAATAAGGGAAAATAAATACTGTTTTTTTATCACCGTCTATTCCAGGTATAGTATCATTTTGTAATTTACCAAAGACTAATCTAATGTTATTATTTTGTTTTACTTTAAGAAAAAGAGGGTCTTTTAATAATTTCTCATAGTATGGATCAACAGGTCTACCTGAATTATCATTTAAATAGTGTAATTTGTAATTTGTTTTATCAATAAGAGACTTTCTATCAATCTCATAAATATAGGCATATCCATCTATTTTTTCTTGTGCTGTCTTTCTTAATCCAAAATCAATAGTTTCAGTTCCATACATATTTTCGCATAAAACTCTTTCTTGTTCTTTAGAAGTGTAAGGCTGCGATTGAAGAGTGTTTTTTACTATCGAAATTTTAAACATATTGGTTATAGTTAGGGCATATTGTTTATAAACAAAATCTATGTTTGCACTAACCTGTGATAAAAGAGTATTATAATAATTATTTGCTTGATTTTCAAGGTAAGTATAAATCCTCATGCTCACAAATATTATTACAAATAGTAATGGAACAATTGCTATTGGTATTAATATTTTTAATAATCCAGACCTTATACTTGTTTTTTTCTTATAATTAGAATTTTTTGTTTTTGTATTCATATTATGAAATCCTTTTTAAAATAGATTAACAACATTTAACTTTTTGAATATTATAGCACAGATTAATTAGATTGCCGCAGATTAACACAGATTAAATCGTGTAATTATATGCGATAACTACATTTATAATTTTTACAAACTAATCTGTACACACTTGATCCTGCGAAACTTTTTTGGCATATTTTAATGAAACAGTTACACATTTTAAATTGATATTTTTATAGTTTTTTTAGAATATACAAAAAGTATAGATAATAATATCAAAAAAGTCAATATTAAAATAAAATTTAAGTTTAAATTAATAAAATAATCAATTGATTAAATAAATATTTGGTGGAATTAAATCTATAACACAGATTAGATTTAACATCGATTTTTACTGACCAACACTCATTTTCCAGTTTTTTTATACTAAGTAATATAATCCGTGTAATCCATTCTTAATCTGTGCTAATCCGTATTATGCTTAATCATCAAACAATATAATATTTGAAGTCTTTTTGGTTTCTTGTACAAGACTCTTGTTGTATTCGATTTCTTCTCTGAGTGTTTCGACTTCTTCTGTTTTACTAATTTGTTTTAATAATACTTTTTTTGAGTCAGAAAAAAACAATATTTTTCGGGCGTGTTCACCACCAAGATGATTTGAAATTATAGGGATATTTTCTTTTTCTAAAAAGTTTAGAATAAATTGTATATTATTTTCACCAATACTTGCTTTTATTGTCTTAAAATTTATGACATTCCCACCACCAAACACTTTTGCTTTTAAGTGTTTTCTATTAACACCACTTTTTAAAAGTGAGTTAATTAGCATTTCCATAGAATACATTCCATATCTTGCAGAGTCATAGTCATTATTTTTAGAAGCCTCACCTGGTAGCATAAAATGATTCATTCCACAATAAGCATCAAAATCTGAAAAAAGACATACTGCAATACAAGAGCCAAGTACAGTTTGTATTACCATGTCATCTTTTGTGACGAAATACTCGCCAGGTCCAATAGAGATTATTTTTTTTTGAAATTTACTATCAAAAAAGGAATGCATCGATACCCCTTATTATTTAACAATAGGTAAATTTTTTGATTGCCAAATGTTTATTCCACCCTGCACATTATAGACTTCTTTAAATCCCAAATCTTTCATTAGAGACAAAGTTTGTCCACTTCTATTACCACTTCTACAATAAATAACATATTTCTTGTTCTTGTCAAGCTTATTGAGTTCTTCTTTAAAATTAGACAAATAAAAATCTATATTAATAGCGTTCTCAATGTGTTTTTCTTTAAACTCAGTATCTGTTCTTACATCAAGGAGTGAGAAGTTAGGATTTTTTTTATTTTCATTTATCATTACATTTGCATCTTCCGCAGAAATATCTTTTATTATTTGGCTTGTGGTATTAGTAGAATTATTACTAATAGTATCTTTTTTATTAGTACACATTCCATTTAAGAATATTGCAAAAAAAATCAATGTTACAAAAATTAATCTTAGTTTTTTCATTTTTTTCTCCTATTTTATTTCAATTTCTATTTTTGTATAATTAGTATGTTTATATTTAAAATCATCACTTGCAGAATATGCCAAAATTATTTTATGTTTACCTTTTGTTAATTTTGTATCAAATTTATCTCCTGAGTCAATAGGTATAGAAAAATAAATTTCTGTACTATTATCAGTTTCTTTGCCAGTAAGATTTTTTATATCATCAGTACCACCAAGTTCAACATCACTTTTGTGAGTTACATAGTTATTGCCAAAATCATCTCTTGCCAAAACTTTTCCATCTTTTACGCAAGCAATAATAAAATTAGCATCTTTCATTTTTTGAGTTGGATCAAAACCAACAGATATCCAACCTCTTGTTGGTGCTTCTATTTTTATATCTATAAAATCTTTATTTATTTTCCAAGACAATTTTATACCATTTTTTTCAACAACATTATAATCCAGTGCATTTAACATTCCTGCGATAACTAAAAAGAAAATAAAAAATATATTTTTCATAACAATCTCCCAAATTTAAACGGTTATCTTAATATATTAATATTATTTCTTTAAATATTCAATATAAATTTATATATTATATAAAAAATTAATAAAAAAAATATCTTTTTTCTTGACTTTTTTTATAAAAAAACTTAATATATACTTAATTTAATTAAGTATATATTAAGTAGGGTGAATATGGAATACAAATTTGGTGACAAAATCAGAGAAATAAGAGAGAAAAAAAAGATTACTTTAAAAGAAGTTGCAGAAAAAGCTTTTGTTAGTGAAAGTTTAATTTCACAAATTGAAAGAAATAAAGTTTCGCCTGCTATTGATACTTTGTTAAAAATAGCAGAAATAATCGATATTGATTTAGAATATTTGTTTAGTGACTTTAAACGAACAAAATCAGTTAGTATTGTAAAAAATGACGAAAGAAAAAAAATTATTATTGAAGGCATTAGTTATGAACAGATTTCTAAAACAGTTGGGTCTAATAATGATTATGATATTGAAGCCTATTTTTTGGAAATAAAACCAGAACATGAAAAAGGCAGTAAAGAATATGGACATATAGGTCGCGAATTTGGTATTATAATAGAAGGAAAAGGAGAATTTATATTTGGAAAAGAGAAATATATTTTAGAAAAAGGGGATAGTATTTCTTTTTCTTCGGATATTCCACATATTCTTAAAAATATTGGTTCTGATATATTAAAAGCGTTTTGGGTAGTGACTCCTCCTAAAATGTTTTCTAAGCAAATATAATTTTTTAAAATAAGGAGATATTTATGTTAAAAACACAAGAATTCAGCTATAATGGCTATTTTTTTAGCAATAATAAAAATTTAATATCTTTAGATAAAGTTATGGAATTTTTATCAAAAAGTTATTGGGCTACAGAAAGAAGTAAAGAAACAGTTTCTAAATCAATAGAAAACTCTGAATGTTTTGGTGTATATTTGGATAATATACAAGTAGGATTTGCTCGTGTCATAACAGATTATTCGACAACTTATTTTTTGTGTGATGTATTTATAGATGATTCGCATAGAGGAAAAGGGGTTGGTAAGAAATTAGTTGAAAGCATAATTTATAATGAAGAATTGGTTAATTTGAGAGGTTTACTTGGAACAAAAGATGCTCATAGTTTGTATGAGAAATATGGTTTTGTAAGAGACCCAGAACGCTTTATGAAAAGGCTTCCTAAATAATAATATTTAATTTAATTGATTGCACTATTTTAAATCCATTTTTTTTGGGATTTATATATAAATTTTTAAAAATAAGGAGAAAATTATGGGAAAAACTATTGCAGAAAAAATTTTTGACGCACACAGAGTTGATACGCCATTTGAGGATACACAAGTTCTCAAACTTGATGCTGTGTTTTGTCATGAAATTACTACCCCAATAGCTATTACAGATTTGATGGCAAGGGGTAAAGATAGGGTTTTTGATCCTACAAAAATAAAGGCTGTAATCGACCATGTTACACCTGCAAAGGATTCTAAAACTGCTGAACAAGGCAAAATTTTGAGGGATTGGGCAAAAAGACATAATATTAAAGATTTTTTTGATATTGGTAGAAATGGTGTTTGTCATGCTATATTCCCAGAAAAAGGTTTTGTAAGACCTGGTTACACAATAATAATGGGGGATTCTCACACATGTACACATGGTGCTTTTGGTGCTTTTGCAGCAGGAGTTGGAACTACTGACTTAGAAGTTGGTATTTTAAAAGGTGTATGTGCATTTAAGTATCCAAAAACAATAAAATTTGTGTTAAATGGTAAATTAAAAGATGGTGTTTATGCAAAAGATGTTATTTTACATATAATTTCTCAAATTGGTGTTAATGGTGCTACAAATATGGTAATGGAATTTGTAGGTCCAATAGTAGATGAAATGACTATGGAATCAAGAATGACATTGTGTAATATGGCTATTGAAGCTGGCGGAACTTCTGGTGTTTGTTATCCAGATATGAAAACAGTTGATTACTTATGGGATTTTATAAAAGATGAGTTTAAAACTAAAGAAAATGCTTTAAAAGAATATTCTAAATGGATATCAGATAAAGATGCTAAATATACTAAAGTATTAGAATATGATTTATCAAATTTAGAACCAGTTGTAACTTATGATTATAAACCAGATTGTGTTAAAACTGTAAGAGAGATGGAAGGTACAAAATTAGACCAGATTTATATAGGTTCTTGTACAAATGGTAGATTGGAAGATTTACGAATTGCAGCAGAAATTTTAAAAGGTAAAACAATTTCACCAAATGTAAGAGGTATTTTATCTCCTGCAACACCATATATTTACCAAAAAGCAATGGATGAAGGAATATTAAAAATATTTGCAGATGCTGGCTTTTGTGTAACAAACCCAACTTGTGGAGCATGTCTTGGGATGAGTAATGGAGTTTTGGCAGAAGGTGAATCATGTGCTGCAACTACAAATAGAAATTTTTATGGTAGAATGGGTAAAGGTGGGGTAGTACATTTAATGAGTCCAGCAACAGCAGCAGCAAGTGCAATAACTGGGGTTATTACCAACTCACCATTCTACAAAAAATAGCTTGAAAAACTCTAATAATACCGTTATATTAAGAGTATAAGCTCAATATTTGGAGGATTATATGTATAATGAAGGTAATATTGTCTTAACTACGGATGTTAAAAATCCACTGTTGATAGATTTGCTAAAATCTCCTATATTACCAAAATATTCGACTCTGATAAATAAAGTCATTGAAGACGAAAAACTAAAAAGAGAAGAATTTTATAATAAAATTACAGATCAAGATAAAGCTGAATTTATAAATGGGGAAATTATTATGCATTCACCAGTAAAATACGAACACAATAAAGTTGGAGGAAATCTATACAACTTATTGAGTATTTATGTAAAAAAAAATGATTTAGGTTTTGTTGGATACGAAAAGATTTTAATAACTTTAACAAGGAATGACTATGAGCCAGATATTTGTTTTTTCAAAAAAGAAACAGCATTAGATTTTAAGAGTGGCCAAATGTTATTTCCAGCACCAGATTTTGTGGTTGAAATTCTTTCTCCAACAACAGAAAATATTGATAGAAAAATCAAATTTGAAGACTATGCTTTGCATAATATCGAAGAATACTGGATAATAGACCCAGAAAAACAAACAGTTGAGCAATTTTTACTTGATGTAGACATATATAAATGTAATTTAAAATCTGATAACGGTATTATAAAGTCAAAAGCTATAAAAGATTTTACAATTGACATAAAATCTATTTTTGATGAAATATCAAATTTAGAGCAGTTAAAAAAAATTATTGGCTAAGGAGTTGCGAATGAAAACATTTGAAGGAAAAGTTTTGTTTTTGGATAGAAATGATATAAATACAGACGAAATAATCCCAGCAAAATATTTAACAGAAAGTACAAAAATTGCTTTAAAACCTTATACTTTGGAAGATTTGAATATTGATGGTTTTAATCCAAAAAAAGATATTGAAGGTAAAAGTGTTATTATAACAAGAGAAAATTTTGGTTGTGGTTCATCTCGTGAACACGCACCATGGGCTTTAGAAGTTAATGGAATCAATGCAGTTTTGGCAGTAAACTATGCCCGCATTTTTAGGCAAAATATGTTTAACTGTGGAATGGTTGCTATTGAGTTATCAAAAGAAACGATTGAAAAACTTTTTAACGATTATAAAGGAAAAGATACTTTTGTTTCAATTGATATAAACAGCCAAAAAATCACAGTTGAAGCAAACGGTAAAAAAGAAACAATTAGCTTTAATGTTGATGGTTTTGATAAAGCGTTAGTTTTGGCTGGTGGCTGGGTTGATTTTGCTGATAAAAAATATTAAAATTATACCGCTACCGCAATATAAATGTAAAAGAGGCTGTCTTAAAAGCAGTCTCTTTTTTTACTAAATCCTCAAATAATTTGTTGTACTATCGTATAGATTTTAGATACGAAAAAACATTATTACTTTTTATAGAGCTTTGTACAGCAAAGATATATATAAATATTTTCCTTAACATTATATCATTTTATAACTTTTCACTTGACTTTTCTTATAAAAAAATATAAATTAGAACTACATTAGAACAAGAAAGAAAATGAGTAAATAAAGTTATTTTTAAATTTTACTAATGATTGACTTTTAAACTAAACTCATATATATTTTAATATTAAAAAAAAATATACACAATGCTTTGGATGAAATACTTTTTGCTGACAATAAATATAAAATTTTAATTGCTTAAAATAAATATTCTTAGGAAAAACGATGGAAAATTACAAAAATATAATTATTAAAGGTGCAAGAGAGCATAATTTAAAAAATATAGATTTAACTCTACCACGAAATAAGATGATTGTTATTTCTGGCGTTAGTGGGTCTGGCAAGTCTTCTTTAGCATTTGATACAATTTATGCAGAAGGGCAACGCCGTTATGTTGAATCATTGTCTGCTTATGCGAGGCAATTTTTAGGGCAGATGGAAAAGCCAGACTTAGACTATATTGAAGGTTTAAGCCCTGCTATATCAATAGAGCAAAAAACAACTCATAAAAATCCTCGTTCTACTGTTGCTACTGTGACAGAAATTTACGATTATCTAAGGCTAATGTTTGCTCGAATTGGTGTACCTTATTGTTATAATTGCGGAGACAAAGTCGAAAGCCAATCACTTGACCAAATGCTTGAACTAATCCTTCAATATAAAGAAGGAACAAAAACTATGATTTTAGCACCAGTTGCAAGAGACAGAAAAGGTGAATTTCAAAAAGTATTCGACGATGCAAAAAAATCTGGTTTTACAAGAGTAAGAGTTGACGGAACTATTTATGAACTTGAACAAGAGATAAAACTTGAAAAAAATATTAAACATAATATAGAAGTAATTGTTGATAGGATAGTATTAAAAGAAGGAATAAGGAAAAGGCTTGCTGAATCTGTAGAAACAGCGTTAAAATTAACAAATGGGCTTGTAAGCGTTGATTTTGACGGTGAAACTAAGATATTTTCGGAAAAATTTGCTTGTATTAAGTGTGGGATAAGTTATCCTGAAATACAACCGCGTATTTTTTCTTTTAACAATCCTCACGGTGCTTGTGAAGAATGCAAGGGACTTGGTGAAATTAGCGAGTTTGATATAAATAAAATTATACCAGACCACAACATTTCTATAAATGAAGGTGCGATTTTGACTCATCTGCCAAAACATACTATAACTTTTCAACAAATTGAAGCACTTGCTGAGCATTATAATTTTAGTCTTGATATAAAATGGAAAGATTTACCAAAAAATGTAAAAGATATTATTCTTTATGGTTCTGATGATGAAATTCATTTTCGACATGAGACAAAAGAAAAAAAGGGAAGTTTTGAATATTTAAGCCGTTATCGTGGAATAATGAATGATATGAAAAGGCGATATAAAGAATCAACTTCTGATTATGTTAGAAATTGGATGGAAACTTTTATGACTATCCAATCTTGTAAAACTTGCGATGGCAAAAGGCTTGGTAAAATTCCACTTTCAATAAAAATTAAAGATAAAAATATTCATGATATTACAACTTTTTCTGTAAAACAAAGTTTTCAATTTATAGAAACCCTTGATTTAACAGAAAACGAAAAAATAATTGCATCTCAAATTTCAAAAGAATTAAAAGCAAGGATGAGATTTTTAATAGATGTTGGGCTTGAATACCTTACCCTTGATAGAAAAGCGGCAACTTTATCAGGTGGCGAAGCTCAAAGAATTAGACTTGCAACACAGATTGGCTCTCGTCTTGTTGGTGTTTTGTATGTACTTGATGAACCAACTATTGGTTTACATCAAAGGGATAATGATAGACTCCTTTCGACTCTTTTTGACTTGAGAGATATTGGTAACACGCTTATTATTGTTGAACATGATGAGCAAGTAATTAGATGTGCTGACTACCTTGTTGAGTTAGGACCAGGTGCTGGCGAACATGGTGGAATGATTATAGCAGAAGGAACTCCAGAAGAAATCCAAAAACATCCAGATTCTATAACAGGAAAGTTTTTGTCGGGTGAAAATGAAATAGCAGTTCCTGAAAAACGAAGGGAAGGCAATGGTAAGCTATTGAAATTAATTGGTGCAAAATTACATAACTTAAAAAATGTTAGTGTTAATTTTCCACTTGGTAAAATGATACTTGTAACAGGCGTTAGTGGGTCTGGCAAATCAACTCTAATAAACGATATTTTGTTTCCAGTCCTATTTAATAGATTAAATCGTGGCTCTGCTGAAGAGGGGGGCTATCAAGAAATAACTGGCATAGAACACCTTGATAAAGTGATCAATATTGACCAAAGCCCTATTGGTAGAACACCTCGCTCAAACCCAGCGACTTATGTTGGCGTTTTTAACGAGATTAGAGATTTATTTTCAGAGATGGAAGAATCAAAGGTTAGAGGCTATAAACCCGGTAGATTTTCTTTTAATGTTAAGGGTGGAAGGTGTGAGCATTGCCAAGGTGATGGCGAGATTAAAATAGAAATGAATTTTTTACCAGATGTATATATAAAATGTGAAGTTTGTAAAGGTACTCGTTACAATAAAGAAACTTTAGAAGTAAAATATAAAGGTCACAGTATAGCAGATGTCTTATCAATGACAGTCGAGCAATCCTGTGAATTATTTGAAAAACATCCCCCTATTAAAAGAAAACTCGAAACTCTAAAAGAAGTTGGACTTGGATATATTAGACTTGGGCAATCATCACTAACATTATCAGGTGGTGAAGCACAAAGAGTTAAACTTTCTTTAGAACTTTCAAAACGAGGAACAGGTAAAACTATTTATATACTTGATGAGCCAACGACTGGGCTACATTTTGCAGATGTTAAACAACTTGCACAAGTTTTAAATAAACTTGTTGATCAAGGAAATACAATGATTATAATAGAACATAACCTTGATATAATTAAAATTGCTGATTACATAATTGATATGGGTCCTGAGGGTGGAGATAATGGAGGACAAGTAATTTTTCAAGGAACTCCAGAAGAAATAGTTAATTGTAATGAATCACATACTGCTAAATATATGAAACCAATTTTAAAATTGTAATAGATTTTTACCAGTTTTAATAAAATGGACTTTTTAACACAAAGAACGCACGAAGATTTGATTGAAAAAGAGGCTTTATCTGTATTTTCTTCAGATTTTCGTGACCTTCATGTTAAAATTTTCCCAGTAAATTGCTAAAAACAAAAATTGGTAATTTGTCAGAGATTAATTCCTCTCTTTTTATACCTTAAAATTATTTACTAATGATTCTATATTTAAAACATTTAATGAGTTTTCTTCTCCTGAATTAGAAATCATTTCTATTGATTTATATATTTCTTGTAATCCAACAGAAATTTCTTCTATGCCATATTTTGTATCTTCAGAAACAACTTTTATATTATCAAAAGAAGAAGTGATATTATTTATCTTTTTAAAACTATCATCTGATGATTTTTTTACTTTATCTGTTTTATCTATTAGCGAACTTAAAGAAGTCAAAATCTGATTTGATGCTAAAGTTAATTCTCCCATAGAATTTTTTATTTCGAACATCGTATTTCTAGTTTCTTTTATTCCTGTTACTATATTATGAAAATAATCCCCAGTTTTAGAAGATGATTTTTCTGAAATATTAATATCTTGTATAACATTTTTTAGAGTCAAAGTAATTTCTTTAGAATTTTTAGCAGTATCTTCTGCAAGACTTCTAATTTCTCCTGCAACAACAGCAAAACCTTTACCATATTCGCCAGCATGAGCGGCTTCTATTGCTGCATTCATAGCAAGTAAATTTGTCTGTGATGCAATGTTATTTATAACTTTTAACATTTCCATAATAACATTTGTAGAATCCGTTACTTTTTTTATAACATTTATAGTTTCGGTCATTTCTTTTTCACCTGATATAGCTATATTTTGAAGATCATCAAATAATTCAAGTTTCATTTCAGTTGTATTTGAAACACTTGTAATAGATGCAATCATTTCTTCAATAGCAGAAGAAGATGTTGTTATTTCTTCTGATTGTGAAGATATTAAAGTATAAAGATTTTCGATTAATTTTTTTAAATCATAAGATAAATTATTCAAATTATTTAATTCATTATCAAGATTGGTTGATTTTGTTTTAATATTAGTCATATTGGCATTTATTTCTTCCATAGAAGCAAATGATTCTTCAGATGATGAAACAAGTGTCATACTAATAGTTTTTGTTTTTTCAATAGAATTTTTTATTTCTTTTATCATTGAATTTAACATATAAACAAAACTGTTAAAAGATATAGATAATTTACCAATTTCATCATCTGACAAAATTTTTAATTTTTTTGTTAAATCACCATGTCCTTTATTAATTTCGTTTAAATCTTTTGTTATCTCTTTGGTTGGTTTTAATATAGAATTTAAAATTATTATTGATAAAAATATTATAAAAATAAAAACTAAAAAAAGTAAGGCTATTGAAATAGTCAAATTTGTTTGAGTTTCAATCTTATAAGAATTTAATTTTGTGTAATTTAATTCTAATTCTTTTGTTAAAACTGATTCCATTTTATCAACGATTTTAGTTAAATTTTTAAAAAAGACTTTTGAATCAATATTAAAATTGCCTTTAGTATATTGATTAAAAATTA
>MIAN01000045.1 GCA_001829125.1 Spirochaetes bacterium GWB1_27_13
ATCAGATTGTAATGGATTAGATAGATTTAAATATTTTGGACTGTCCCTTACTCCGTCCCTTTGGGACAGACCTATAATCTATTTTTTAAAAAACTAAAACATTTAGTATAATTTTAAAATCTTGTATTAATAAAAAATAGAATTATTCCACCAAAAAAATTTATTAATTTACATTGACAGTAAATTCATATTTGTATAAAAAGAATAAATTGTATTAATAATTCTTAAGTAAAAACTCTAAGTAAGGATTTAAAATACACTGGTTAACTTTGGGGAGGGTTAATGAGTGACGCAAAAAAATCTTTAAATTTAAAGACAAGTATAGCAGAACCAACGATGATTTTTGCTATATTTATGGTAGTCATTGTTTTAATGTTAATTATTCCAGTGCCAGCTTTTATGCTTGACTTAATGATGTCGTTAAGTTTACTCAGTGGGATTTTAATAATCTTAACTGTTGCTTATTTAAAAACAGCAGTAGAATTTTCTATATTTCCAACATTATTACTTGTTACAACTCTTTTTAGGTTAGCGGTGAATGTCAGCTCAACAAGACTTATTCTTTCTCAAGGTGTTCAATTTGAGGGAAAGATGGTTAGAGCATTTGGAGACTTTGTTGTTGGCACAAAAGATGCTTCTGGTATGGTAATTGGTATAATCATTTTTGCCATTTTAACAATTGTACAGTTTATCGTAATCACAAGAGGTGCAACAAGAGTTTCTGAAGTAGCAGCAAGATTCTCATTGGATTCTATGCCAAATAAATATATGGCTATCGATATGGATTTACAAAACGGTATTATTGACGAACAAGAAGGTATCCGAAGACGACAAGAACTCCAAGAAGAATCATCATTTTTTGGTAATATGGATGGTGCATCAAAGTTTGTTCAAGGTGATGTTATTGTTGGTATAATTGTTACTTTTATAAATATAATCGGTGGTTTTACTATTGGAATGTTGATCCGTAATGAAGATTTTGGAGTCGCAGTTCAAAATTATGTTTCACTTTCTATCGGTGACGGTCTTGTAGCACAAATTCCATCATTACTTATAAGTACTGCGACAGGTTTAATTGTAACCAAGTCTCAATCAAAAGACGCACTTGGTACTGCTGTATGGAAGCAGGTTTCTAATCAGTTTAAAGTATTTTATATCGCTGGCGGTACATTAGGTGTAATGGCATTGTTGCCAGGTTTTCCACACATAATTTTAGCTTTACTCTCAGGTGGAATGATAGCAGCAGGATACTTTTTGGGTAGAGAACAAAAAAAACAAATTGCTGCTAAAGAAGAAAAAAAAGAACAAAAAGAAGAACCTAAAGGACCAGAGAATGTTAGCTCTTTGTTAAAAATAGATCCTTTATCTTTATATATTGGTTATGAACTTATTCCACTTGTAGATAAAACAAAAGGTGCAGAGCTTTTAAACTCAATCTCTGGTATTCGTAGAAGTTTTGCTATGGATTTGGGGCTTATTGTGCCGCCAATTAGGATTCAAGATAACTTAAAACTTCTTCCAAACGAATATTCATTCCAAATAAGAGGTCAAGAAGTAGGTAAAAGTAGAATTAAAATTGGTCATCTAATGGCAATGGGTGAGGGGACAGAGCCTATTGAAGGAGAAAAAACCATTGAGCCTGCATTTGGATTTCCAGCCCTATGGATTAGAAATGATCTAAGAGAAAAAGCAGAGCATACAGGCTATACAGTAGTTGATACTCCAACGATTATTTCTACACATATTCAAGAATTATTAAAAAAACATTCTTACGAAATACTAGGAAGAGAAGAAGTGAATCAAGTTTTAGAGACTGCAAAAGCGGATTTTCCAAATATAGTAGAAGATGTTTTAAAATCTTATTCAAAGGCACAAATTCAAAAGATATTACAACAATTATTAAAAGAAGGTATTCCAATCAAAGATATGCCTACAATTTTAGAAACAATAGGCGATCATCCAGCTCAAACTTCTCTTTATGAGTTGGTAGAATTTGTAAGACAGTCATTAAAAAGAACTATTTGCAATAGATATGTTGACGAGCAAAGTAAATTACATATTTTAAGAATACATCCAAAAATTGAAAATGAAATTTACAAAAATATTAGTTTAGAAGCAGATGGTAACCCAGTTGTTAGGATAAGCCCAGATTCTTTACAAAAAATACAATATGCAATCAGAGATAAAGTAACTAGTATGTATGAGAATGGTTTTGCAGCAGTTATAGTAACTCAACCTCCTGTTAGAAGAGGTTTATGGGAAGTATGCCAACACGTAAATAGAAATATAGCAGTGCTTTCTACAAGAGAAATTGTTCCAGACATCGAAGTTGTACTATTTGGACAGGTTGCAGTTGAAGAAAGAGAAAAAGTCGGAGTATAAAGAATTTAGAGACTGCGAGACTGTAAAAAAGTCTGTGTAAACCCCAAAATACCTTTGAAAAAATCAGAGGTATTTTTTTATTCTTTCATTTTCTTTGCTTTTTTATATCATATTTTTTATTTATTTCATTATATATCTATAAATTATACATTTATTCAGCAAGCCTCAATTATTAATAATTATAAATTTTAAAAAATTTTTCGTAGGATTTTTTTTTATTAAACGACTGAACCTAGATAAATAAAAAGATTTGGGGACTAAAATTATTAGTGTTTTTAAATAAGAGTGAATCGTAAAAATTTTAAAAAAGAATAAATTTTATTTAAAGAAGTTTGGAGGTGTTATGTTTTTTTCTTTTATAAAAAAGTATTTCTTATTAATTGTTATACTTTTTTGTGGAATGTTTCTATTTGCTAATGAGGGAATAGATATTTACGTTTCTAAAATTATTGTGGAGTCAGAGAAAGATGAATACAAAGGTTTTGATATTTCTCCTATTGTTAGGCAAAGTCTTTTAAGTACGAGTAATAAAAACTTTACATTTCGTGGTTTTTCAGAGATCGTCTCAAGTGAGTCTATTGTAATGAAAGAAAAAATAAGAAATGACAATATGGCTTATGAGGTTTGCAGCATTTTAGGAATTAAATATTTAATATATGGTTCTATTTATATTGAAAATGATAAAATGGTTGCAGAAATAAAATTATTTAGTAACTCAGAAAATAAAACAATTCTCACTATCAATATAGAAAAGAAAAATGAAACAAATCTTAGCCGCTTTGTAGAAGAGATGATACTAGAAGTTGATAATAAGATAAACAAAGATTTCAAATTTAGTAATACTGAAATTTTAGTTACTTTAAAATCAGATGATTACAAGCCTCAAGTTAAAGAAAAAAGTAATACAATATCAAAAGATAAAAAAGAAAATAATAAGAAAATATATCCTTCAAATCATATTGGCATTTATACTTCTTTGGGATATTCGATACCAGTTGCATCATGGTGGGATGTTTTAACAGGGGTAATAAATTTTGATATTGGTGTTAAAATTGTAAGGATAAAACCTTTTTATGATAATAAAAAAGTTAGCTTAAATCTTAGACCAGGGATTCTTTTTGACTATACATTATATCTAAATAAACAAAGTTTAGCAGAATCATATTTTAATTCTTTTATATTTAAAGCTCCATTAGATTTTAATGTTAATTTATTTAATAGGGTAGAAATGTTTGTTGGTGGAGGTCCTTTAGTTCAGATGGATTTATTTACCCAAAAATATTTTGATAACTATATCAATTACTTTTCTGTTTCTTTTGGCTTGTTTACTTCCATAGGGGTTGAATATTTTTTAGATAAAAAACAATTAGTGAGTATTGGTTTGAATAATAATTTTGATTTTATATTTTATGATCATTTTTTTATAAATTATAAATTTCAATTTTATACAATGATTAAATTTAAAGAAAAAAGATAAGGGGGAATTGTGTATTTATTTGGTCACAAAAAATTAAAAGAATTAATCTTAGTTAGTGTTTTTTTTATGATTTTGTTTGGATGTTCTCCGTCTCCTTTTGATTTTGCAAGTAGACAAGAAAACCCTTTAACTAATGAAAAATCACAAAAATGTAAAGTTAGTTCATTTGAAATAGAAAATGCAATTGTTATTAGATGGGACAAAAATGATAAAGCAAAAAAATATATACTTTATAAGGATGATGTTGCTAATGGAGATTTTTCTAATGTTATCTATGAAGGAGAAGATTTATCTTTTATTGATAAAAATGTAGATATTGAAAAAATTTATTATTACAAATTAGCAATTAAATTTGATAATTGGGTATCACAAAAATCTGATTACTCTTATGGGGTTGCAGGAGTTTTAGAAGATGACTTTGAGGATAACGATACTAAAGAGGTAACGAAAATTCTATTGTCTGATTTGACATCTGATATTAAGGCTAATATCTTCTATTTTGAAGATAATTTTAATAATTTATTAAAAGATGAGGATTGGTATAAAGTAAAAGTTTCTGCTGATTCTTCTACTGACATAAGAATAGATTTGTCTAGTGATGTAACTAATGATCAATTATTGTTTAGTAAAGAAAATGCAACTTCTATTAGTATAAATAATGAAAATAAAAATTTTTTGTTTGCAAATACAAGTAATTCTCCTATGGAGTTTTATTTTAAGATTTCAACAAATACTAGTTTTAAAAATAAAATTGGCAATTATAAGATAACAATAATCCCAAATTTTCTAACTCTTCCTGCTCCTGAGTCAGTAACAGCAGAAATAGTTAATAATAAAATCAATGTTAATTGGACAAGTGTAGCAGGAGTAACAAGTTATCAGGTATTTAGAAAAGTAGGAACATCTGAGTTTGTAATGATAAATGAAACAGATGTAATAGGAACAAATTATGTAGATGCAAGTTGTGATTTTGATAAAGATATTAGTTATAAAATCAAAAGTAAGAATAATAATTTTTATTCTCAATTATCAATAGAGAGTAATGTCGTTAAGATAACAAGCTTAGTAGCTCCTGAGTCAGTAACAGCAGAAATAGTTAATAATAAAATTAATGTTAATTGGACAAGTGTAGCAGGAGTAACAAGTTATCAGGTATTTAGAAAAGTAGGAACATTTGAGTTTGTAATGATAAATGAAACAGATGTAATAGGAACAAATTATGTAGATACAAGTTATGATTTTGATAAAGATATTAGTTATAAAATCAAAAGTAAGAATAATAATTTTTATTCTCAATTATCAATAGAGAGTAATGTCGTTAAAGAGAATTCTACTGCAATAATGATTAACAATAATACTTTAAAGGCTTCTATATTTGAGTTTAACAATAAGATTCAAATATCTTGGGAACTTGTATCAGGGGTAAGTAGTTATAAAATATATAGATATTCATCAAAAAAGATTGATGAGTTGTTGGATGCAAGTTTTAGTTCAAACAGTAATTTCTATGAGGATACTAATGCAAATGCGAATGTGCCTTATTTTTATAGAGTATCTTGTATAAAAGATGGTAGAGAATATGCTAAATCTGAGTTGGTTTTTGGCTCTTATTCTTCAACTATAGATTCTTATGAACCAAATAATACTTTTTCAACTGTTGAAAATCTTAATTCAAGTTCTATTTTTGTTGATAATCAGAAACCAATTGTTTATTCGATAAAGGATGGTAGTGGAATTATAACTGATGAAGATTGGTATAAATATAAAGGGCTTCCTTTAATGATTTTTGTTGATGTAGAATTAAATTCTTTAACTAAATTTAATAATGGTGATGTAAAAATTGTTTTTTATTATAACGGACAATACACTACACCACAAAATATTCTAAAAGGACAAATAAATAAATTTAGTTTTAGTAATTATGGTGTAGTACAAAATGAAGTTTCTGTTTACTTTAAAATTTTTGTTGATAATTCTGTAGTTTCAAAAGATCAAAATTTTATAGAAACTTATAAAGTATCTCTAAGTAATTCTTTTTAATTATTTATATATTTATAGAGGAGAAAAAATGTTTTTAAGAAAGATTGTTAGTATTTTAGTCTTTATTTTGTTGGGAAGTTTATTTTACTCCCAGACGGCAAATCAACCAACTATAAATGCTATTATTAATAGTGGAAAGTATAAAGTTGGAGATCAAATAGAAGTTCTTATTTCTATCTCAGATAACCCTGGTTTGCATAGTTTATTTTTTGATTTGCATTTTGATTCGAGTATTTTATCTTTTGATAATATACAACAGGGTGGATTTTTTAATAACATATTTGGAAATAACGAATTATTGTATGCTCTTTCAGATGAGAAAACAAGTACTGAGAAAGGCTCTCATTTAATTGTTTCTTATACTCTAAAAGGGGCTAACTCGATAACCAAAAATACAGGAACATTATTAAAACTAAAATTTACAGTGAAGAATGGCGGTATAGCAGAACAATCTTATAAATTTAATTTTTCGGATTGTGAAATAATTGATGGGGTTGGACAAAAAATTAGTACCATTTGGCAGGATAGTAATAGTTTTTCTTTATATACAACTATAAATGCTTTTATTTCTATAAAAAAACCTATTGATAATACGGTTATTTATGACAAAGACGCAACGGTTGATTTAATTTGTACAAGTGGCAATTATAAAGTAAAAATATTAAATAATAACACAAATTTTTCTTCTTCTCTAATTGATGTTACAACTGGTTTTTTATCTAATAAAGTTATTAGTTTAGCAGAAGGAAACAATAAAATAATTGCAGAATTGTATGATAAAGATGGAATAAATAAATTAGCAATTAATTCTATTTTGGTATTTAAAGAATCAAATAAAGGAAAGATTAAAATCATTAATCCTCAAGATCATTCTTTATTAAATACCGATACAGTAGATGTTACTGTTATTTCTTCTTTAGAAAATATTACAGTTAATGGTTTAGCTACTCAATTGGTTACAGCTACTAATGGAGAAAGAGCATTTAAAACAAGCCTTATATTAAAAAATGGTTTTAATACAATTACAGCAAAATCTGTTACAAATGGGATAGTTTATCAAGATTCAATTATTGTTTATTATCAAAAAGACAAATCTATATTTTCTATAGTTTCACCAACAGAGGGTGAAAATTTTAAGTCATCGGCTAATACTAAGCTTGTTATAAAAGGAGAGATCGACTCTATTAGAAATTATGATAATCCATCTGATAGTGGGTCTATTGATAACACTGTTACTTTAAGAGTTCATTATAGACCAAAATCTGGGATCGGTGAAAGAGATTTAGTTTATAGTCAAGCAAAAATTCAAGAGTCTGATTATAGTAAGGGGCTTGAAAGATCAAAGTATATGTTTATAAATGACTTTGATATTATATTGAATAATTTGGAAAATGGAATAATTGATATATATGCTTATAAAAATAAACAGGATAATAAATGGGATGATATGGTCAAAAGAACTGTTTATATTGATGATA
Organism: Spirochaetes bacterium GWB1_27_13; assembly: GCA_001829125.1. Lineage (GTDB taxonomy): Bacteria > Spirochaetota > GWE2-31-10 > GWE2-31-10 > MWDO01 > GWC1-27-15. The sequence continues at coordinate 7,378 of MIAN01000045.1, forward strand.
ATAGGCTATGGATTGACCTTGTTGAACCAAATATTTTTACCTCTGATACACTAGACACATTAGAAAAACTTAATACATTTAATGGAAAAGATTTAACAGAAGACTCAAAGATCAATATTTCTAAAGACACTGGCTTTATATTGGCTGAGAATAATAATCAAATAGAAAAAGTGTTGTACTATGATAATACAACAGATTACTTTGATGCAAAAAATATTGTAGATATGGTTGAAACATCTAATGGAGATAAATTCTTATTAAGAAATTCTTCTGATCTAAAAATGCGTATTTATAAAAAAGGAGTTAAAGATACTACTTGGAGACTTGCTACTTCAATAGAAAAAAAACATGGTTATAAAATGTGTGCTTTAAATAACTATGTTATAATAGGAACTTCTAATTTGGAAACATCGCCAGAGTCAGACCTTTTTATCCTAGACAATAATAAATTATATAATATTAAATTACCAGAAGTTATAAAAAACATTCAATTTGTTATAAATAAAAATGATAATATATATTTATATGGAAGTAACTTTTTATACTTATATAAATTTAGTGTAAATAGTCTTATAAAATCTGCTAATGGCTTTACTGTTGAGGCGATTGAAAAAGAGCTTTTTGATAACAGTTATACTATAATGCAATTTGAATTAGTAAATAATGGCAAACTTGCTATTATGAGACTAGATACCAATGAAATCTGTTTTTATAAAAAAACATCTACGGGTTATGTTAGATTTTATCCTAATAACTCCACCATGACAGGAAGAAATTTAGTATCTAGTGAATATACGATAGGTGATTATAATGCTTTTATTACAGTTGATCCAAATAGCTCAAAAGATATAAAAGTAATTATGCAAAACAAAAATAATGAACAATTCACAATAAATTCTTTAAAAATAGATAGTACTACTGATCTTTTCAAGACTCCAGATATTTCTTTGGCTAGTATTGGATTTAAAGATAATAATTTTATTTTTATACTTAAAAAAGATAATACTAGTGAATATATAGTAAAAAAAGGACAGGTATTTTTTAAGAATTTTTATCCATCTTCTACAAAAATATATAATTCTACTATAGACTTAACAAATTTAGATAATAATATATTTAGTGATGTAGGAGGTAATTTATATACTGGGTTTGGAAATAATAAAAATCTATATTTCCTTTTTACGAAGTATGTGACAGAAGGTGAACGAGAGTTTAATTATATGAACCCAGATATAGATGGTATTGTTGGAATAGGGTTTGAAATAGATAAAAATTATAGAGCATCAGATGCAATAGAACTTGGTTTTTATATTAAAGACTTATCAACCGATGCGATACTTGATACTTTGAGTATAGAAAGACAAGGTATGTCAAAATTTGGCGATACATCAAATGATTATTATACTCTAACAAGCTATTATGATGGAAACATTAATAAACAAGTAATTAATATTGCCTTCAAAAAACTACTTACCAATAAATATCTCAAATTTAAAATGCTTTTAAAATCCAATGGAGATAGTTCTCCAGCAATTTATAATCTAAAAGTTTATAAAAAAATACAGGCTAAAGTAGCAAGAATCCCTAATACTACTTTGATTATTCCTATTCACGGCTACATATATGATAAGACTGTAAGCGAAATTTATATTGAAGGAATAAAAGTTCCTGTTGCAAGGGATGGGTCATTTTATTATGATTATAATGTAAATACTACACAAAAGAAACTAGATATAGATTTACAATGCAAAAATAGTATAGGTGAAGAAGCATTATTAAACTTTACAATTAATCTAGTTGACTCCCTAAACGAATTACTTAATTTACAATATAAAATTAGTGGCTTGCCAGATAGTTATAAAGATTTTGATGGCTCTCCTATATCTACAAATAAAGAAAAACTTCTTATAAAAGGTCAATATTGGGGACTTTCTGGTTGTACAATAGGGTATGAGCTATATAGTACAGATAATTCGACAGACCCTATAAAAAGAGCATTATTTACAGAAAATATTACCACTGATTATTCTATATTAAACGGTAAAGGACTTGGCACTGGGTATGAAGGAGGTATTTTTGTTGATCAGACAATAGATTTAATACCTGGTCCTCAAAAATTACTAATTTATTGTGAAAATCCGGGTGGATTAAGATATAAATATCAAATTGGTGGTGATTATCCTAAAATTATTTATGATATGGATGTAAGCGATCAAAGGATTGAGTTTGATGGCTTAGCGGATAATGATGAACTTAATAAAACTATTAACGGAATTAAGATAAATAAAAAAATTGATATGATTCTCTATGAAAGTCAAATTAAACCTTACTATTTTGCTGGAAGGTATCAAATTTTTGGTGAAGTTAAATCAATTTACAATATTACTGATTTGAAAATAAAAAGTTTTACTAATGGATTGACATTTGATAATGGAGAAACAGAGTTAATTATCCCAGTAGACGCAAGTAAGAGATTTAATTTTATAGTGGATGTAAGAATTGCAAATAGTGATACTACTGGTGATTTTTATGTTGGAGTTATACCCACTTTGTCGTTTTTAAGTGATATAAAGACTGGGGTTAAAATATCTAGCCAAAAATCATTAGTAAATACTAATTTTATACCAGATTTTTCTGAAATGTCTCCAGATAAATGGACTCAAGATGAAAAAGATAAATTAAAAATTCCTGTAAAAGTAAAATTTGAAAGAACTGATATTCCTAAAAACCTAAAAATGAATCTTACATTAAATTATGAGGCACAATTTGATGGTATTTTGGATAGATCAGCAGACAATCTTTACTACCTAAAAAAAGATGGAAATACAGTTAAATTACAAGATAAAATTAAAAATGGTGTAAATAGACTACAATGGGCAGTTTACACTAATACAAATGAAAAAATTTCTTCTTCTACATCAGGTCGAGAAGGAATGTCTGATTATTTATTTGAATATAATATTTCTGATGCAACAAATGATAAAACAGTTATTACTTTTTCACCAGATTTATCAACAATAACTTATTATAAAGAAGATACATTGCCAAAGATAAGTATTTCAAAAAATAAGAATACAGAAATGAATATTACTCTAAATGGCAATAAAATATGGGAAGATAAAGATAGTAATATTACAACACTTTCTAATTATTCACTTTATTCTTCACATATATTAGAAGGAAAAAATACAATTGAAGTAAGTTATAAAACGTCAACAGATACAATAACAAAGACTTACGACTTTATTTTTGACTCTAAATCACCTACTGTTAATATTGAGTCTTATTCTTTTGAAAGTTATACAAAATTAAAAGAAATTACTGGCAATACAGTAGAAGGTAATTTTGAAAATGCCTTACTCTATTATGGAAATGATATTATAAATGAAAAACCAGAGATAATTATAAAAGATAATAATAAATATCAGCTAAAATGGAATAATTTATCTGCTTACGAGATATTACCATCATCTACAAAACCAATAAGAATCGAAGTAGTTGATTTGGCTGGAAATAGAGCATTCTCAGATAATCTTATTGGCTTTAACAGTATAGAAAGACCATCAACAGTAGTTATAAACAAAAATGATATTTCTTTACAAAATTATAATGGTAATCCTATATTAGGAAATGAAGTTAATTATTCTTCAAGATTATTTCCACAACACTCTAAGTTTTTACCAAACAAATTTTTACAAAGAGTTGATATAAAAGATAGTGTTGCAAATATAAAAGATAAAAGAGGTAGAGGCGATTATCTAATTAGAAACTTTTTGTTTGAATACGCTTTTATGGGCAAAGACCAATCTGACGATAGATATTTCTATTTTACAGATGATGCTGGTAAACCAAAAATTTTAAATACTTTAGATGAACCAAACAATTATTACCTTTTGGCTGGTGAAGACTTAAAGATGCCGGGTAAGGTGGATTTTAAGATTAAATCTACGTTTAGACATTTATGGGATTCGTATTTTGAATTTAGATATGATATATATAGTAGTGATGTACTATATCTTAATCGTACAGAACTTCCTTTTTGGACTTACTATACCGACAGTCCAGAGTTATTATATCAAAAAGATGATTATGAACTATGGTTTGTTGAAAATGATAATTTAAAGAATATAGAATCAAAAAATATTGCTGCTATACAATGGGGAAATTGGGAGTTTACTAAAAACAGTGTAGGTATTAATAGAAGTAGTAATACAGAATTATTTATACCTACTCTTATTAAAGATTTATATGACCCTGCGTTTAGTGAGGTATTTAAAAAACCTGAAGATATTTATAATTATAATTATAAACTAGAAAATGAGATAGGAAAAATTGATATTAATCAGCAATATAATATACATCTTGATAGTACCAATCAAGATTTAACTCCATATATGGATAATAGTTTAAAAAATGATCTAACTGGCAGTTTAAATCCAGTTAAGACATCAATAGTTGATAATAGTCAAGATATATATACATATCAAGGTGGTGGTCCTATACAAACAAAATGGGTGTGTTCTGCGTACATTAATGGTGGGGGTGCAGAAACTTTTACCCTAAGATATGTTTATAAAGATGGAACTAATGAAGATGTTATATATTCATTAAATAACTCAAATTATGTATTAAAAGAGTTATCAAGAAATGATATTAAAGAAATATATATAGTAAGTTTTTCATCTCCTAGCTATTATTCTAATTGGTGGAGAAATTATACATTTTATATTGACAATCTTCCAGTATTTAAATTTAGTACAGAGATGCTTACAGATGGTAGTCCAAGAATATATTTTAATAATTTTAAAATATGGCCATCTAGTGACATTGTTTTATCCCTAATTCCAAAAAGTGGTGGTGATAATACAGGTAATTATCAATTTGATTTTGAATATACAGATGGGACTCATTATATAGCTACAATTCCAGCTTATACGACTTTTTTACCTTTTTTTCCTCCATCTGATATATATGTGCCAGACCCCAAAATTCCAATAAGAAATTGGACAATACCACGAGGAGCAAAAGGTATAAAGAAAATAACTAAAATACTCTCTGGTGTAACTGGAACTCAGACACACAATGTATATATTAATGGAACAGGTATATGGACAGTATCTGCTACTAGTACAAATACACTAACAACACCTTCAACATCTTTTTTTGATTTTGATACTAATGTGTATATTAATTGGTCAGGTAATTATCCAAATGATAGTTGTAAACTAAGATATTTCTTTTCAGATGATACTACAAAAGATGTAACATATACCTTTGATTCTCCTATAGCATATTTGGAGAGAAATGATATTGTTAAACTAGAGAGCATTTTTGATGATAGTATTTGGTCTATTAATGTTAACTTATCTTTTTTGAATATAAACTATTACTCTAATTATTACTGGTACAAATCTAGTAATTATAATTCACCTGGACCACTTTTTAAAACTAATATTTCTCCTTGCAAGCCTATATTAACAACAAGGACAAAAAGAGTTCTAAAAAGAACTAAAGATAAGGCTTATTTCTTGCAATATCATACAACAGAAGAGTCTTATAATGGAAATAAATACTATCACTTTGATGAGAACTCACAATCTACTCCTTATGGGACAAATCTTAATTATTTACTTAAATATCATCTTGTCCCACAACATTATCAATACTTTTATGTTGCAGACAACAGTAATGATATAGAGCAGAGGGCAAAATTTGTTCTTGCACCAAATGGGACAGTAAAGAGTCTTAATGAGATGATTGCTAAGGCGGATAGTTTTACATTTGATAACTCTAATTATGGTAAGTATGTTGTATTTAAGTTTAAAAAAGACTTTAAGATTATTGATGAGACAAGTATAACAAATAAGATTAGGTTTACTTATATATATTCGACACAAGATACAGGTGGTAATATAACAGAAAAAGTTGAGGCATTAGAAATTAATGCAAGTGAGGCTTATTATGTTAATGGTGATGGATTTGTATATTATATAGTAAATACATCTGAGATTAAGAATAAATTTAGAGAAAAATATGACATTACAGGTATTGAGTTAAACAACAACGAGGTTGGAAAAAGAATTTATGATAGAGGGTCATTAAGATTGCAGTATGTTGATAATATAACACCTGAGGGTATATATTTAATTGGTGATAGTACAACAGAGTTTAAAGACCTTATTACTTATGATACAGGTTATGAAAATGGAACAACTGCACCAGAGCAGATGAATGCTAATTCTTCTATTAAAGTTGTTAATACTCCTGTCGCAAGTAGTGTAACTGATGTTAAAACAATAGCATTCTGGTTTAGAGTTGAAGATGAGGCTATAAATAACCCAATTTATAAGAATAATTATAAAAGAATTTTTACTATCAGTAATGATACTAATGAATTATATAGTTTAGCTTATAAAGCAGCAAGTATTGATTTTGTTGATGTGTCTACTCAATTTGTGTCTCTGTTACCTAGTGTTTTAGGACCTGTGTTAAGTGGTAAAGATCAATGGAATTTATTTGTTATAGAGATAAATAAGACTAAAAGTACAATAACTATAAAATTGAATAATGGTAGTGGAACAGAAATTAGTTTACCTTCTTCTAAAATTGCTGAGATTCTTTCTGCTACAGGAAAGTTTTATTTTGGAAGTAAAGAAGACTATAATACTGGTTTTTATTCTGTTGCAAAACCATTCTTTATAGATAAAGCACTCAATATTGATGACATTAATATTCTTTATAATTTAAAAGATAAAGATGTTACTGGAGATCTCACATTTAATGGAATGAATACAGAAATTGGGACTAGTGATTATCAATTAAAGAAATTTGCAAATGGAGGGGATCATCTATTGTTTGCAGAAAATGCTGATTTTTCTCAAACTAATAATAATGGTTTTAAATTAAGCTCTGCTCATTTTAATTTATTAGAAAAAGTTACAATTGGTACAAAAAATATAGTAAGGCTTAGAGGTGCTACAAATTATATAGGATATAATATAAAAGATTCTTCTTTAGATGATTTTACAATACGACCAGCAACTTCTTATAATTATGGATACTATTATTTTGGCAATAAGGAAGGAAATTACGGATTAAAATATGATAAGTATTATTCGATTTATGGTTTTGTTGACTCAATAGATAGTACAACAGATGCAAGCATTGTATTAAGGATAAATGGAAAAGAACAAAGTTTTAAGATAAAATCAGCGGGATTCTTCCATTTTGTATATGACAATAAAGAAAATCTTATTCCACAAAATGTAAAACTTTTTATAAAAACAAATGGAAGAGTAAAATTTAGAGACTTAGATAAATTTGTTTTAAATGAAGGTAACTATTTATTACCAAAAAAATCTGGTGTTTATGAGACAGATAAGAGTTCATTAAAAATTAAATATGAATTTGGTCTTTCTGGGCTAGTATCATTTTGGTATAAGCCAATGAACTCAAATAAAGAAGGTTATGTAAATTATGATGCAACACTGTTTGATAGTGAATATGTAAAAATTGGAACTATGATTAAAACAGGTGAAGAAGATGCAGTTTATTACGCGGCAATAAAAAATGAGAATGGTATTAATCTAATTAAACTTGATACAAATGTTAAAGTGACTTCTGGTTGGCAACATATTCAATTGTCTTATGATGTTACTGGTAAGGTTGTGTATTTCTATGTAAATGGAAAAGTTGTTGGTAAGTCAGAAGGGATTTCTTTACCTAAGTTTGGTAGTCTTTTAGGCTATATTTCTACGAAAGAAAATGTTTTTATAGGAAGCGATAAGGCTGGCACATCGTTTGCAGAAGGATATATTGATGAGCTTAAGTTTAGCAGGAATTATAAAGAATCTATTTATAATGATGAACTAACAGGAAAGGTAAGAGTTCCAACATCAGTAATTAAAAATTCAAACAATACAATAATTATTAGTAATTTGAAAAATTACAATATTTTGGATGGATTTTATATAATTGAGTCACTCGATGGAAACTGTTATTTTACTAGTGATATACCAACTGGCACTGGGGATAGAAATTTCAATATCCCTGCGACTTTTGGGGCTGGTAGATATAGATTTACTGCTTATTATACTATAAATGGATTTAATCATAAGGATATATTATCATTTAATATCGATGATAGACCAAGATTTAACTTAAAAGAGAATACCCCAATTATATTTAATGATGTTCCTACTAGTGTTTGGTTTAAATTTAGCTTTGATAAATCTTATCAGTTTTCAAATACACAGACTCAATTTAGCTGTATAGCTGCTAAATTAACATCAGCTACTTTTAGTCCAAAATACGTATATTTAACACAAGATTTTATAAATCAAGATTTTAACAATTGGATTATGGGCGTTGATAATGATGGGACTGGAAATATTTCTTGGAAGCCAGTATCTTATGATAATAGTGGTTTATTAACTCTAAAATTTGATGGTATTGTTTCAAACTCTGATTTGACTTGTGATTATAAGTATTTCTACTTTGATAACTCTTTTACAGACTCTTGTAAGTATGAGAATCTTGTAGGTGGCGAGACAAATACCACTAGTATACCTTTAGCATCGCTTAATATTACATCAAATGATTATAAGATAGTTGTAACAGTTGGTAGTAATAATGGCAGTGATTTTTATACTAAGATGAATTTAGAATATACTGTTAAAAAGAAAATAGGAGACACTTACAGCATTAAAAATACTGGCAATAGGACTTTTAATAGTAATGGAAAAATAGAGTTATATTTTGACGATATTTTTGTAGATTATGGTGAGTATATTTGTGATTTTAAACTTCTTTATAATGGAATAGAATATGATAAAAAAACAATAGCAAATTCTATAAAATGGGATAGGATCGTTGATACTACAAACTCTTTCATACAAGAAAAGAAATTAAATATAAATGAATTTTCTTTAATGTATCTTGATAAAATTAACAAGAAAGCAGGGTTTTATTTACAATATGACTCTAAAGATGACGGTGATGTAACTGGCTTGATAGAAATTACTATTGGAAATAATAAGACTATTGTAAATATTTCTGATAATTTATCACTAAATAATCTTTTGGACAAAGTAGATAAGTCTGCAATAATTGAAGATGTTAAAATAGAAAATGATGGTTACATTAATGTTACTATTATATTAAAATCAGATAGTTTAATAAAAACGACAACCCTTTCATTATCTAATAAAGCAGATGCTCCAGAGATAAGATTTACTAACTCTGTAGATTATTATATATCATTTAATAATGTGTTTTTTAGCTGGCTTGGATATTATAAAGGAAATATTAATACAGAAATAGAATATAGATATAACATAGACGGTAAAGGTTTTACTAATTTTGATGTTAATATAAAGAGTGTATATTTTTATAATTTAACTGAAGGAAGACATTCTTTTGAAATTGAGGCTAAGTATGGTGATAATAGGTCAACAAAAAATATACCATTCTATGTAGATACTAAAAAACCAGTATTTGATTATAATAAAATCAAAGTCGAAAAAAATTATTATGATAATAATGGAGAAATCTTTGATAAAGTTAATATTACTGGTGAAATAGGTGCAGTAAAAGACGTATCTTTAAAAGATATATTTGTTAATAATGTAAGGGTAAGCAGTAATGAAGATGGTAGCTTTATTGCAAAAGATATACCTATTACACTTGATGGTAAAAATAGAATACTTATTACTGCTGTTGATAGAGTTAGAAATTATACTGATTATAACGTAGAAGTTGATAACTTTATTACACAGATTAGATACCCAGATATAAATACTTATGTTAAGTATTCTCCATTAACTATTGTTGGTAAAATTAGTGATAATATAACTAGTGGTATGGATATATATCTTTTTGATCCAATGTGTAGTGATAAGGGCGATGGCAATTTTACTGGCTGGAAAAAGGCAAAGATCAATGAAGATAGAACATTCTTTATTGAAGATGTTTTTGTAAATCCAGGAAGTAGAGAAAAAGCATTGGTTACTAATATGAAACTTGCATGTGTATTTAAGAGTGGTCATATATTTACAAAAGAGGTTAATGTGAAAGCAAAAGATATATTGATGCCAATTGATATGTCATTGAGTACTCATGCTGCTGAAGGGGAAAACACAGATACTTATGTAGATATTAACTGTAAAGCAAATATTCCTAATATTTCTTCATGGAGTATAGATTTTAATGGAGATGGAATATATGATGATACTTATATTGTTGCTAATCCAGAGTTATCTAGTGCATCATCTCATAAATGGTCTTATAAATACTCAAGTGTGGGTATCGTTAAACCAAGAGTAAGAGTTATCACAAAAGATACTCCAGAGGGATGTTTTTTCTCAACAACAGACACACTTATTATTCATAAGAAGGTTAGAGGTGCTGCATCGCAGATTGTATCCAATCCTATTGCCTTGTCAGTTGTACCTATAATAGATGGTTCTAAACTATTATTTGTTGTGAGAGGAACAACTAACAATTATTTTGTTGATTTATATAATATTCCAAAAAATACTGATGAGTTTACCAAAAAGCAATTTAATATTAACTTAACAGCTTTAGGTATTGAAAATCCAGTAAAAATAAAAGCTTTGGGTAAAGATCATTTAATAATAGCATCAAATAATGAAGGATTTGGCTCTATATATGAGCTCGTTGCTAATAATCTTGGAAATTATGAGGTTGTTCCAAATAAAAATATTAGTTTTAATGATCAAATTAGAGACATTGCAGCAGATGATTTTGAGATAAATCTAAGTTTTGTAAACTCTAATGAAATAAAAAAGATTAGTCTTAATGCTGATAAAATAATCGAGGATGTTAATGCTCAAGTTGTTCAAATAAATACTTCTGGCATAAAAGATATTGAAAGAATGTCTAGTATAGCTAAAGATGGATTTGGACTATTGATTTCTGATTATTTAAATCAAAGAGTGCTAAGATATGGAAAGAATAATAGCTTTGTTACTATGATAGGAGAATCTGATAGAGAAGATATAAGATTTGTAAAACCTATGATAGTTAGAAGTTTTGAAAATAGAATATTTGTATATGATGAATCAAGAAAAGATATACAAGTATTTGACCAAAATTTTACTCCTATAACAACTTTAAGATATAATACTGATCCACAGTATGACAACTATGTAGAAAATGGATTTTTAATTGATTTGGCTGATATGGAAATTGTTACAAAAGAAGAAGATGGTGGATTGGTTTATTTTGGGTTGGTATTGAGTAAAACATCAAATAAACTTGGTATGATAAGACTTCCACAATGGGAAGAACTCAGAGCAAAAATAAGAAACAATAAAATCGTATTTATCCAAAATGGTGAAATATATTGTTCTAAACCAGATGGTGGGGATATGATAAGACTTTTGAGTACAGAAAGTCGTCCACATCTTGAAGGACAACTAGATTACCCTGCTTTATCTAGTGATGGTAGAAAACTTGTATTTACATCTAAACAAAAACTTTATAATGGAGTTTATTCAGAAAACCAAACTGAAAACAATCAGTTGATGTACACAAACTTATACATCTATGATATTGAAAAGAAAATGTATGAAAAAGTTAATCTTGGAAATAAAAATGGTTATGAAATAGAAAGACCACAATTTAATTCTAATGGTGATAAGATTGTTTTCTCTGCTAAGACTGGAAGTGGAAAATGGCAGATTTATGAATATGATACTAAGACTTTGACTTTAAAGAATTTATTTGACCCAACTGAAAAACAAATTCCACAAGAGAATTTAAGATTCCCATATTATTCTCCAGATGATAAGTATTTAGTTTTTACTACTGATTATGATGGAGATTATGATGTTAAGATTGTAGAATTATTACAACCTTCAAAACGTATTGCTGTAACATCAAACAATTCGATTGATTCGTATCCTGTTTGGGCAACGATATTTCCTTTTGAAATAAAAAATACTTCTTTGAATATTGAATCAAAGATAGCGTTTGTTTCTGATAGGACAAATAGTAAGGGTGTTTTTTATTCTTATATTAAAGGAATGAAAGATAGTTCTATTACTGTTGTTAAACCAGATGGCTCTTCAATAGAAGATAATCCAGATTCTGCTGCTATTGGAGTTTCTGCTAATGTATTTGGTGCACAAAGCGATTATCCATGTTTTACAGGCGATGGAAAAGCGATTGTTTACCAATATTCAGATATTCAACAAAAAGAATTATTAAAGAAAAAGGTTATAAATGATACCTCAGCTGATATGAGTCTACCTTACACTGCAAAAAGACCTGCAGGTATGAAAAATATGATAACTGGCTTTGAAGCAGAAAATAAAGATGGTAATGATATTAATCTTAAGTGGAATAGATACAGTGACCAAAACATTAAGTACACTGTTCAATACAAAATTAACAAAGCTGATGAAAAATTTGACCAATATGAAGAAAATAATCAAACTGGAAGTATCATAACAAATAGAGAGATGGGAACTGAATATTTGGTTAGAGTATGTATTATAGAAAATCAAGAAGAAGTTGCTACAAGTCAATGGAAAGTAGTAAAAATGAAAGAAGTTATAGCAAAACCTGAGTCAATTACGATAGCTAGTGACAATCCATATTTAATTAAATTAAAAGCATGGAAACCAAAACCAGAGTATCAGTGGTATTTTACATGGAGGATTGATAATGTTGATGTTACTGTAACGACAGCTATAAATGAATCATATCTATGTAGTACAAGTGGTAATAAAACAATACAATTGAAGACATCTAATAAAGATGGTTCGGTAAGTGCTGTTTCAGACCCAGTTGTAGTAAAGATTGTTAGTGATATAGACCCAGTAATTGAATACAATCTCGCAAGTGACTCAAGTTATATTGAATTAGATGCTTCAAAATCAAAAGGAGATATTGATTTTGCTGCTACTACATGGCAGATTTCTGGACCTGGCAATAATTTACCTGTACAAGTAACTGGAAAGACTGTTATAGTACCTTTAACTGGTTTTTTACATAAGATAGATGTTAAATTAGCATTAAGAAGAAATCCTCATGGGCAACCGATTACTGACACAATAGAAAGGAATATAAAAGTTAGTCTTAAGTTTACAGAACTTATGCCAGTTATTACAACAGAAATAGATGAGAATAATAATAAAATAGTAAAATTCTCAGCAGAAAATTCACAAGGAAACATAGATTGGCAATATACAAAGTGGACTATTTTTGAAGATGGAACACCAATATATAACTCTGATATGGGGGCTACTACATTTATCTATCAATTTCCTGAAAATTCTAAGGATAAGAGATATGCTGTTAGTTTATCTATAAAAAGCAAAAGCGATGGTAAAACACAATCTATATTAAAAGAGGTTTCTATAAGTGCGACACCTATATTACCAGTAATAAAATATCAAGTATTGACACAAAAAGAAGGTGATAAAGTTGTAAGTGCTAAGATATTATTTGATTGTACACAATCTCAAGGTAATGGGATAGATTTTTCTCAAGCAAAATGGAATGTACCAGTAGCAGGAACTTATGGAGAACAACAAGCCACCCAATATGGTCCAACTGCTATATATAATCTAGCAGGAATAGACACAGATAGTATAGTAGATGTAAATCTAACACTATCAAGAAGAGGTGGCAGTGATCCTGTTACAAAGACAGAAACTATCTCAATAGGAGTTGGCGATAAACCACAAGGTAAAATTGTAGTAAGTCAAAACATAGAAGAAACAAATACTGGAAGGACAATACTATTGGATGTATTTAAATCAACAGGACCAAACATTGATTGGGAAAGAACAGAATGGTTAATAGATGGACAATATTCGAAAAAAGGACCTATGGTAAGATATGATGTTCCGTTTACTCATGAAAATACTTTAATTCCTTATGTTTGTATATTGTATAGAACTGGAATGGCTCCTGAAACCTATAAAGATACTATCGAACTTGGAAGAAAAGTTATTATACCTGTAATTTCTAACTCTTCTATTTCTTCTAAGGAGAAGAATGTAATAAGACTTAGTGTAGAAGATACTAAGGGTGCTAACATAGACTGGGAGAGAACTACATGGTATATCTATGATGGAAATGCAGTCGTAACAAAAGAGTATGGTGCTACTATAACACATGCTTTTGCAACAATATCAGCAGACTCTTCAGCTAAAAAAATGGGGTACTCTGTAATGGTAGAAATGTTTTTGAAAGGTAGTGCTTATCCATTTGTTTGGACTAAATCAATCGATATAGATTTAGATGAGTTAAGACCAATAATTACAGAATTTGAAAGCAATGATAATACATTCACTTTTACTGGTGAAGCCTCTAAAGGAAGCAATATTGATTGGAATCAAGCAAAATGGACATTTGGTGACTCATCTGAGTCTCAGTATGGTCCAACTGTAATTCATAAGTATCAAACAAACTCTACTGACAAAGACTACACTGTGACCCTAACACTTACAAGAAGAGCAAATAATGGCGTTACAGAGACAAAAATGGTAAGTAAAGTAGTAAAAATCGGCAAGGACTTAGTTAAGGCTAAAGTTACTGCAAAACTATACGGTGATTACCTAATACTCTCAGCAGAAAAATCTGAAGGTAAAGGCTTACTACTTGATAGATCAAATTGGTTTTTCCACGAAGGAGAAGGAGATAGTTATACTTATAGTAAGAGCATACAGGGTGGTACTATAAAGAAGAGTGATTATAGTTCTTTTTCTAGCAATAAAAAAGAAGCTGGTGCTAATTTATATATGCAAGGACAAGTTGGAATAAAACTAACAGTTCCTGTTCCATTGACTGGTATTATAGATCAGGGGGATGCTACTTTCTTTAGACTTGGTGGTGGGCTAAATTTAGATAGTAACTTATCTAGCGGTTACAACAAAGAATCTTTAGTAACCGATTACGATTACAGTAAATACAAAGATGACAATGAGTCGTTCTCAACATCCAATACTTATACAGGTGTTGTTTGTAAAAAGAATATTAGTGGATTATCAAATGTTGTTGTAACACTATTTGTATATAGGATGACAGCAGAAGGTGGTATGGAGGGTCAATCTATAACAGTAAAAGTTGACTTAAATACCATGAAGTCATCAAATGCAAATACTGATGGTTTGATATACGAATAGATTACACGGATTAGCACAGATTAAAACAGATGGACACAGATTACGCTGATTGGTATAAATAAACCGTAATCTGTGTAATCAGTAAAAATCTGTGTTTAATCTGTGTTATGGATTAGGACATAGATAATATTAAATTATATTGGTAAAAATTTTACATAAGATTTTTTTGTATTAAACGATTTAAAAGTAAAATATCTGTGTTAATCATTAAGGAATGCAGGTATCCAGATTACGCTAAACTAAAAAAGCGTAATCTGTGTTATTTGTGAGAATCCGTGTTGATCAGTGTTATGAGGAAAAACTATTTAAAATTTAAGGATAGATAAATGAAG
>MIAN01000046.1 GCA_001829125.1 Spirochaetes bacterium GWB1_27_13
CTTTTGGATTATTTATTTTATTTATTTATTATTTTGAATTAATATAGGATTTTTATGAAAAATATAGAAAAATTAGAAAAGATTTTAAAGAATATATTTCTAGTGCTTGGAATGTTTCTTATAATATTGATTCTTTATGTCACTCATCTTATGTCAAGTTTTTTAGTCCCTATTTTCATCGCTTTTTTTACAGCATTTTTACTTCAACCCTTTATTAAAAAGTTAGAAAAAATGAAAGTACCTGATTGGCTTGCTACAATTATAGTTATAGTAATTGCTATTTTAGTAATTTCTTTGTTACTCTTTTTATTAATGTTATATTTACGAAAATTTTCAAATGATATTCCAAAATTATCAAAACAACTTACCAATATTTCGTCAAAACTCATAAATTCTTTTTCAGAATCAGAATTCATAAAATCATTCTTTGATCCTATAAAAATCAAATCGTTGATTTCAGATTTTATTAAAGATATAGATTTATCTAATTATATGATAACCACAATGAAAAAAACTTTCCAAATTTTTAAAGATTTTATTTTCTTTGTCATAGCACTAATTTTTATTCTACCAGGTATGAATAAAATTTCTTATAGAATTTCAAGAGCATTCCCAGACAAAAGCGAAAAAATTAACTCCATTATTAATAATATAATAGAAAAAATCCAAAAATATATATTTGTAAAATCAATAATAAGTTTTTGTATAGCAATAATTGTAATTATTCTTTGTTTAATATTTAAAATAAAATACGCTTTTTTATGGGGTGGAATAACTTTTATATTTCATTATGTACCTTATCTTGGAGCTTTTAGTTCTGTTTTCCTTACAGTAGCTTTTTCCTATGTTCAATACCAATCTTCATTTATATCTTTACTGCTGCTTATTATTTTATCTGTTTGTTATGCCGTATTTTCAGAAATTTTAGAACCAAAATTTCAAAGTGAAAAAGTAAATTTAAGCCCAATAGTTATTTTTACTTCTCTATTAGTTTGGGGTTATATCTGGGGCATAGCAGGAGTATTTTTAGCAGTCCCAATGATGTCATCTTTTAATTTAATTTGCGAGAATATAGATGTACTAAAACCTTATGGCTTATTAATAAGCAGTAGACGAAAAAAAGTAATCCCTTAGTTTTTGGTGGAAACATAGAAAACATTTTCTTTCTATGAATTTCATAAGGAATTTTATAGAAAGCGATTATATTAAGAATTACTATATTAGCAAATATCGTTTTTATGGTGAGTTCTTTTCACCTATCACCCCAATTTTTCCATAAGTTATTTTATGAGCCTATCTTTTTCTTCCAATATTATATTTTGCTCTGCAATAATTTTGTCTTTTTTTTCCATGATTTGATAGAGTCTATTTATAATTTTTCCTATTGTAAATTGTATATGTTCCAATTTAAATTAATTTGAAATTATAAAAATTTGTAAAGTAGAATTAATATTTTTGTTTTAATTTATATAGATAAGGATTATTGATAAAATTATATAATAAAATCAGTCAAATTTAACGCTAAGTCTAATAAATAGAAAATAAAAGAGGCTAACTTTAGAAATAGCCTCTTTATAATTTATACAATTAATCCAATTTTTCCAACTCTTTTAGTAAATCATCAAAATAATCTATTGCTTTTTCAATTGGTTTTGGTGTACCCATATCAACCCCAGCATCTTTTAGTATGTCAATAGGAAATTTAGAATTACCAGCTTTCAAAAAGCCAAGATATTGATCTTTTTCTTTTTGACCACCATTTATAACATTTTGATAAAGAGCAATTGCAGCAGAAATTCCAGTTGCGTATTGATAAACATAATAATTATAGTAAAAATGAGGTATTCTTGCCCATTCTATCTCAATCTCCGGATCAATAACAACTTCTTTCCCAAAATAAAACTCATTTATCTTTTTATATTCTTTTTTTAATAATTGGAATGTTAATGGAGTATCAGACTCAACAAGTTTATGGATCAATAATTCAAACTCAGCAAACATTGTTTGTCTAAATAAAGTCGTCCTAATTTCTTCGAGTCTCGAATTTATCAGATAGGCTATTTTTTCTTTATCTTTAGAATGTTCAATCTGATAATGATTAAATAATTCTTCATTAAAAGTTGATGCAACTTCTGCCAAAAAAATAGGGTAACTTCCATAAATTGGCGGTTGATATTTATGTGTAAAATATGAGTGCATCGAATGCCCAGCCTCATGTGCTAATGTACGAGCCGAACTTAAAGTCCCATTATAATTCATCAAAATATATGGCATCGTTAAATAAGAGCCAGTCGAGTATGCACCGCTTCTTTTGTTTTCGTTTTCGTATTTGTCAACCCAGCCATCTTCATAAAGACCTTTTTTTAAGGTAGAATGATATTCCTCACCTAAAATTTTAACAGAGTCTAACAATGTGTCTCTTGCCTCATCATAAGTCATTTTTATTTCAGGGCTTTTTACAAATGGTACATAAACATCATACAAATGCAAATCAGAAAGCCCCATTTTCTTTTTACGATATGATAAATATCTATGTAATGAGTCAATTCTTTTATGAACTGTATCAATTAAATTTGTATAAACAGTTGTATCTACATTCTTATAAAATAATGAAGCCTCTAAACTTGATGAAAAATTTCTAACTTTGGCATTAAAAGAATGACTTTTCATCTCGCCAGATAGTAACGACGCAAAAGTTGTTGGAAATTCGTCAAATTTATTATGATATTGCTTAAATGCGTTTTCTCTTGTTTTTCTATCTTTATCTATCAAATAAATATAGTATAATGAATGAGTTAATTCTTGTTTTGAACCATCTTTATCGATTAGACCAAATTTTAAGTCAGCATCATTTAAAGACCTAAAAGCATCTTCTGCCGTACTCAAAGCCTTTGATGCCATTGATAAAATTTTTTCTTCTTTTTCGGATAGAATATGTTCTTTAGCCCGTAAAATCTTTTCAAAATAAAACTTATAAGGTTTTAATTCATCCGAGTTTAAATATGAGTTCATTAAGTCATCTGGTATTGCAATTAATTCTGGGGTGATCCAAGAAGATAATTCATCGTAAGAAATTGCAAGGCTATATGCTTTTTCATAAGAATTTTTATAAGTCTCATTTTTAGAATCTTCATCGTGTTTCATGTGAGCGTAAGTATAAACTTTACCAAGTTTTAAGTCCAAAGAAATACTAAAATCAACAGTATCTTTAATAATTTTTGCACTATCTTTAAGTTTTCCTTTAAATTGTGTAATTTTTTTTATTTCTTCTTGCAAAACTTTAAGTTCTTCTTCCCATAAATTATCGTTTGCAAAAATAGCATAAACATTCCATTTATCATTTTCTTTTATTTCTTCTCTTTTTGTTGGCATCAAATTTTTCCTTTCGTTCTTTTTGAACCTTATTTATTTTTTTTATTTTGTCTTGTTTTTTTAACTCTTCAATATTGAATCTTGGTTTTACACCTTTATAATTTGGATATTCTACAATACCATCTTTTGTAATTTTGACGGGTTTTAAATCAACGCTAAGATTTATAGCATATTTCTTTAAATACCCTTCATCTAAGTCATTACATATAGAATAAACCGTTCCCTTATCATCAAGCCTTCCTGTCCTACCAGCCCTATGCAAATAATCGACCTCATTTAAAGGAAGATTGTAATTAATAATATAATTTATCCCTTCGATGTCAAGTCCCCTACTCGCCAAATCAGTAGCAATTAAATATTGTACCTTTGCATCTCTAAATTTATCCACCGCTTTTTTTCGTTGAGAAGGTGTCAAGTCTCCGTTTAAACATTCTACCAAATAACTATTTTCTTTTAGAATATGATAAAGCCACAAACTCTCTTTTTTTGTCCTAACAAATACCAAACAAAGATAAGGATTTATGTTTTTTAGAATATCAAGTAAAAATTTATCCCTCTCCCCTTCGCCAATTGGGAAAAAATAATTTTTTATATTTTTGGGAATACTATTCTTAGCTTCAAAATGTAGAATGTGTTTTTTAGATTGTAATTGAGTTATTAAATTTCTTGTTTTTGGTGATAAAGTAGCAGAAAACACCAAAAATTGATCTAAATTTTTACATAACGAATAAATATTCTCAATATCATCCAAAAATCCAAGTTCTACCAAAAAATCGGCTTCATCTAAAACTAATTTTTTTATTAAAGAAAGTTTTAATTTTCCTTCTTCTGTAAGTTTTAAAATCCTGCCTGTAACACCAACTATAATATCAAAATCAGTTTTAATTTTTGCTTCTTGTTTTTCAATTTCTTCACCACTTATCAGTAAAATTGGTTTAATATCAGTACCTTCTGTATAATAATTGACTTCTGCAAAAATTTGAGTTGCAAGTTCTTTTGTTGGAGCAACAATTAACACTGGCATTTTTTTAGTTAAATTTTCATTAATCAAAGGTAGAAGATAAGACAATGTTTTACCAGTACCTGTTTTTGACTGTGCAATTAAAGTCTCTCCTTTAATTACTTTTGGCATAACATCATCCTGAATGTCAGTTGGCTTACAAATCCGCCTTTTATCAAGTTTCTCAATTAAAAAATTATTTAGTTTAAATTTGCTAAATTCGTTATTTTCCATAAAATTTCATTCCTATTCTTTCATTTCTTTCTTGTAAAATATATTTTAAACTATCAACATTGTTTTTAAGTTTAACATTTTTTATTTTTCTTTTCCACCCTTGATTATTAACATCAAGAAAAACTTTATCTATCATAAAGTTTCTCACGATTCCATTTTTCAATTTTTCCAATTTTTTTTATAATATCTAAAGTATTCATCCATTTTGATTTATTTTCATTAATTTTATTCTCTTCTTCGTATATAAAAGATTTAATCTATGCTAATCTCTGTTGTCAAACTCATGAAAAGGATTATTCCACTGCCAGCCAGTTTTACCAGTATTCCTAAAATTTTCTAACCTTCTTATCGTAAGCTCTGCAAAGATTGGATCAAAGTCCATTGTAAAACATATTCGATTAGATTTTTCACTTGCCAATAAAGTTGTTCCACTATGAGAAAACAAATCAACTACAATGTTATTTTCATTAGAACTTGCTTTTATTATACGTTCTATTGATTTTATAGGCTTTTGAGCATAACAACCAGCTATATTTTCTTGCATTCTATAAAAAACCTGTTGAATATCCACCCAAACATTACCAGCCCTTATATAATCAGACTTACTTCTTTGAGTAGTATCCATAATTTTGCCATTAACTTCTTTATAATAGCCACCTTTCAATATTTTTGGAATGTCCGTATATTCTGCTTCTATATTAAATATTGGATTACCTTTTATATAATAAAGTAGTTCTTGTCTTATTGCCATCCAATTTTTTTGTGTACCATAACCCCTTTGATTACGCATTGTAATAAAACTCTTACTTTTTAGTAAATAAAAATCTCTCATCATTATCATAAAATCTGGAAGCGGCTGAAAACCTTCGTTTTGGTCTGCACCAAGCCACACATAAAAACTTGCATCCATATCCATAATATCAACTGCATTAGAAACCCATTTTTTTGAAAAATCAATATATTTTGCAATATTTATTTTACCAAGGTTTTTAGTATTTGCATTACTAAGAATGATATTATAAGGAGGATCATTTACAATTAATGAGGCTTTTTTATCTCCAACCAATTTTAATACGTCGTCTTTATTTGTCGCATCCAAAACACCTACTCTATGACCTCTAATTGGATCTTCCCATACTTCTCCCAAATTTAACCGACAATGAGGAAGTAATTTTTCTTTGAGTGTTTGATTAAAATCAATTCTGGCAAGTTTTTCTTTTGTATCCATAGAGTCATAATATACCCTAAAAAAATTATTTTGTCAAAACCTATAACACGGATTTTCACTAATTAAGCTAGATTGGCACAGATTAAAGTGGTTGGTATAAAAAAAGTGTAATATGTGTTATATAAATAACTTTTTAAATAGCTTAATAAATTTAGATTTAGTAATTCAAATTTAAAACATGAAAAATATATTAAATTGGTGAAAAATAGATTCTGACTTAGGGTCTTAATATTGGTCTGTCCCTTGCTCCGTCCCTGAGGGACAAAGCAAGGGACAGACCAATTATTTTACTCACCAATTTTTTTAAAAAAAAACATCAAAATTTTCCCAAATTTTGTAACAAATCCATAAAAAAAATTCCTTTAATTATATAGAAACTAATTAAATAAATAAAGGAAGTTGTTATGCGACAACCAAGAGAAATAAAACCAGGTGCAACCTATCACATTACAGCAACAATCAACAGATTTGAGAATATATTTGATAAAGATGATATTAAAGATATGTTCTTACAAGTAACAAATGAGGCTAAGCTCAAGTTTGATTTTGAATTAACTAACTTTTGTATAGTTAGAAATAATATTGAATTTATCCTAAAACCACTAAAAGATGGTCTATCCAAGATAATGCAATGGATTTTGAGCGTTTTTGCGATGCGTTACAACCATAAACATGATATAAACGGGCATGTTTGGTATGATAGATTTAAAAGTAGAATCATAGAAACCGAAAAAGAAATTGAAGCGTCATTTAAATCAATATCACAAAAACCAGTTGAAGAAAAACTTGCAAAAAAGATTTCTGAGTATGAATATTGTGGAATATCTTTAATTATTAAAGGAATATTTGATTTAATACAAAAACCACCTCAAAATTTATTAGAATTGGCGTTTAGTTACTAGTTATTTATCAAATTAAAATTATATTTCTACTATACTCATTATTTTTTATTTTTAGCTCAGATTAAAAAGGTAAAAATTATAATACGGATTGATAGTGATCTTTAAAAATGGCTAAAAAAAACTTACTACGAATCTATAAAATAATAACACGAATAAAAAATATTTTGAATAATAATCAACGTAATCTGTGTCAATCTTTCTTATAATCTGTATTAATCTGTGTTATACTTACAGGTATAAAAAAATTTTCTCCAATAGTTTTCACATCTATTTCGTAACAATTTTTTATGTTTACCTCATTTATTATACTATTTGGTTCGCCACAACAAAAAATTTCACCTTTTTTTAACATTATTACATAATCACTATAAATATTTGCAAGGTTTAAATCGTGTAGAATGGTTACTATAAGTTTGTCATTTCTACTCAAACCTTTTAGAATATCAAGAATTTCAATTTGATTTTTTAGATCAAGGTGTGATATAGGTTCATCAAGTAAAATAATAGGTGTTTGTTGAGCTAATGCTTTCGCAATAAAAACTTTTTGTCTTTCACCACCGCTTAATTTTGTCACATCTCTATCAATTAAATGTTCTGATTGGACTAATTTTAGTGCTTTTAGACAGATTTCATAGTCTTTGTTTGAAATTTTACCATAAATACTTGTAAATTGAGTTCTTCCCATTAAAATTATATCGATAACTTTATAATTAAACTCTATATTGATAAACTGTGGCACATAAGATACTATTCTACTAAATTCTTTATAAGAATAATCATTTATATCTTTATCATTAACAAATATTTGATTTTTTTGTGGACTCAATATCTTAGCAATATTTTTTAATAAAGTTGTCTTACCTGAACCATTTGCTCCTACTATACTAACAAAATTTCTACCTTCGATATTAAAATATATATTTTCTAAGACTTTTATTTTACCATAATGATAATTTAAATTATTTATTTTTATAAAATTCTTCATAAACCTTCTCTTTTATTAGAATATTCTCAATATCTAATCCGTGTTATGCTAATTTTTAGTAGTTTACTCAGATTACGCTTTGTTTTATATAATAAGTATAATCTGTGTCAATCCGTGTTATCTAATCTCTGTTAATCCGTGTTATAAGATACAAAAAAATTGGCGTTCCTATAAATGAAGTAATTACTCCAATTGGTATCTCTGATGGATAAACTAAGGACTTTGCTATCATATCAGAGCAAATTAAAAATATAGAGCCTATAACAGCAGAAAAAGGTAGAATAATCCTATTATCATAACCAAATAATAATCTAACAATATGTGGAATGATTAATCCAATAAATCCGATTATACCTGTTGTTGCAACTGATACAGATGTAACTAAAGATGTAAAAATTAATATTAAATACTTACTTTTTGTTACATTAATACCAGTAGATTTTGCAACATCTTCATCAAGACTTATAACATTCAAACTTTTTGATAATAAAAATAATCCTACAAATCCTATTATTATAAAAGGTGTTGCTATATAAACTTTATTCCATGAGGCATTTGAAAGGCTACCCATTATCCATAAAATAATATTTTCAATTTTATTTCTATTTAGTATCATTAGTAGAGAAACTATACTTGAGAAAAAAAGACTTATAGATATACCAATTAACAAAAATACTGATGAAGATTGCTTTCTACTAAAACCACCAAAATTTAACAATAATAAAGAAGTAAAAATCGAGCCAATAAATGCAAAAATAACTATTCCACCCATACCCAAAAAAGTCAATTTACTACCAATAATAATAGCAATTGTTGCTCCCAATGTAGCACCCGAAGAAATACCAGTTATATAAGGCTCAACCAAAGGATTTTTAAATAATGACTGTAAAGATGCACCAGAAATTGCAAGTCCAGCACCAACAACAATACCAAGAATTATTCGCGGTAGTCTAATTTCTTTAATAATTATTAATTTTACCTTATCAATGCCGCTTATATCAAAAAAATTACCAATAAAAGGAATATCAGAAAATAATATCTTTATTCCATCAAAAAAAGAAATATTTTTTAGACCAACAAAACAAAAAAATACTATTAGTAAAAAACAAACCACTAAAAGTAAAATAAAAATAATTTTTAGCATCAAATTTTTAGTTTTGTATTTATTTATCATTTGTTATCTCAGGATGAAAAAATTTTACCAATTCCAAAATTCCTTCAATATTTCTTGGGCTCATTCGTTCTAAAATATTATTATCTATTTCATAAACTTTGTTATTTTTTACAGCTTTTAACTCTTTGTAAATAGAAGAATCCTTTATTTGCTCTTTTATGTTATTATACTTACTACAAACTATTATATCAGGGTTTCTTTCTATTAATCTTTCTTTGCTATATTTCCAACCTTTTATCTCATCACCAATATTATTACCACCTGCTATATTTATAAAGTAAGATATAAAAGTATCTTTACCAGCTGTAAAATCCCCATCTTCTCCAAAAGACAACATATAATAAATATTTGGCTTTTTTAAATTTTTTGTTTTATTCTTTACTTCTTCAATTTTTGATTTCATATTGGTAATTATTTGTAAACCTTGCTCTTTTTTATCCAAAATAATACCAATATCTTCTATTAATTTATAAATATCTTCATAATCATTCAAAATAACGCCAACATAAACCTTTATATTCAATTTTTCTAATATTTGTAGAGTTTCTTTTTGAAAATGGATAGAAGCGATAACCAAATCAGGGCTTAAATCAATAATTTTTTCGATACTTGGATTTATTAATGATCCCACAGATTGAATATTTTTAGCTTCAGATGGATAATCACAATAATCTGTTCGCCCAACCAATTTTTTTTCTTCTCCCAACAAAAAAATAATTTCAGTAATATTTGGTGCCAATGAAATTATACGCTTTGGTTTTTTACTAAAATTTATTTTTCTATCATAAGAATCTTTTAACGAAATGTAAATTTTTTCTTCTTTAATAGAATAATTTTCCTTTTTACAACCCAAAAAAACCAAAATTAAAATTAGTAAAAAACTAATTCTTTTTAAAACTACCTTCATAATTAACTTTAACTCCCAAAATAACACTACCACCAGGTACAGCATACCCGTCTATTAGAAAATATAAATAATTAAACGCATTCTTTATTGAAGCAAAAATAGTAACCATTTTTATATTTTGGCTAAAATTTACATCCATAGTAAAAAATGGCTTTAACTCTGTTACATTTGAAATAGTTGCATATCTTTCACTTTCAAAATGTCCTGCAAAATTTAAATTACCTGTTTTCCAATTAAATTCAACCCCAAAACTTAGGCTATGCAAAGGAACATAAGGCATTCTCTTATCAGACTCAAAAGTTAAGTCTCCATTTAAACAATAAGTAAGCAATAAAGAATAAGATACTGACAATTTTACATATTGACTAAAATCACTTTCTACTTTATTATCAATACCAAAATAAAACGCCTTCCCTACATTTAATGGGGAATACACTCCTTTAGGTTTTGGTTGCCAAATAATAGCATCGGCTAGATATGTTACGTAAAAACTACTTTCTGCTGATAGAATCTTTTTTTTATAAAAACTTAGTACTATATCTCCTCCGACCCCATCTTCAAATTTTAGATTTGGATTTCCTTCTGCATAAGAATTTTTAGGCCAATATAGATCATTAATTGTTGGTAACTTAAAAACTCTAAAATAATTATTTTTTAAAACAAAATATTTACCAATGTTAAAGATAAAACCAAGTTTTGGTATCGCAATAGGATATTCTTTATAATATATTAATTTAACAGATGGAATAATTTTTGCTATATTTTTTATATTAAAATTTAGCGTAACATACCCGCCTCCATTAAAAACAGGAATAATACCAATATTACTCGAATCAAGATAATCATATTGAAAATCCCCACCTAGATTTATAGTAAACCAATCTTTAATCCAAAAACCCCATCTATTTATAAAATTTATTGTACTTAATTTATGATTATCATTTGATAAACTATCTTTCCAATCAATATTTTGAAATTTATAATTTACAATTAGCTCTGTATCAATATTCTCATTCCCAACATAATCAGCGTCCAAAGAAATAGAACCATTACTAAGAATATCTATTTGATTCCCTTTATTTGTATTGTTTATTGGACCTGGAATATTTTTATTGCCATAATAAAAACTACCAGACAAAATTAATTTCATATAATAAGGAAGATTTATTAATAATGAAGAATTACAACTGCCATCCCACAGTTCATTATCAGTTGTCCGTCTTTTTGTATCTTTATCATCTTTATAAATATAATGATTTGCCGCTCGATTGCCAGTTCCATTAATATTCCAATAAACTTTTTGATTACCTATACCAAAGTTTAAATTAATATTTTGTGTATCAAAAAAGTCGTACCAATAAGAAAATTTTTTATCCTCACTATTACCTATATAATAAAAATCTGGATAATAAAAACAGTTTGAAACCATACCAGATATTTTATAACCAGCTTTATTTTTTTTCTTTGTGATTATATTTATCAAACCACCTATAGCACCACTAAAATTATATTTTGTATCAGAGCCACCAAAAACAACTTCTATTTTTTCGATACTATTTATATCTATTAGATTTAAACCAAAATTCCCAGATTGAATAGAATTCATTGGTATCCCATCGATCAATATCAAAATCCTATCACCCTGAAAACCTCTAATTGATGCACTCGAAAAACTTCCCAAACCCCCATAATTTTTTAAACCAATATTAAAACCCTTTTGTAATAAATCAGATAAATTTTGTGGATTAAGTTTTTGTATTTCTTCCTTATCAATGCTTTTTATTTGTTGAGAAGAATTATTAACCCCAAATATTGTTAAAGTCTCATCACTACTCAAGTCTAAATACTGCAAATCTGTATCATCAGATAAATCATTTGTCCAAATATTACAATTAAAAATAACTATAAAAAAAAGTAATAATTTAAATTTCATTTTTTGAATTCCCTGTCTATAAACTCACTTGATTAGTTTTTATATAACACAAATTTTAAAAATTGTCACAGATTACACAGATTAAATTTATTTAATTATTTTATATTAAAGGAATTAACTTCTATATTATCTGACAAAATAAAAACTTTTCAGTATATAAAAGCGACATTCGCAAATGTCGCTTTTTGGCTAGTAACTATTGTTTTACATAGTCTCCATAAAAAGTATAATACCCATTTTCTTCTGTAAACTCTTGTTCTGCTCCATCTTTTGTAGAAACAGTGCTAAAACCATTAACCTTATAAGGAGAACTTTGCTTTACCTTACTTGAGACAAAATCTTTCCACCTAACAACGTAATATTCGTTAAGAGTTTTGCTCCAAGAGCCAGAATTTGTTATTTTTACTGTGACAAATCCAGTGCTTGCAGTCCAGCTAGCATTATTAGCAATTTCTCCAGCAAAACTAATACTTTTACTTGCATCATCGTATTGATAATACATTGAACCTATAATTTCAAAGCCATCGCCATAAGAAAGTGATTTCCAATAACCTTTTAACTCTGGTTTTGACTCTGTTATTGTTTGATTAACTGGCTGTTCGGCACATCCTACGAGCAAAAATAATAGGACTGATAAAAATGTGAGGAAACTAATTTTTTTGACTTTCATTCTTTTCTCCTTTTCTTATTGTAGAAAAGAAGCAGGAAAAAAAATACCAGATTTGATATAGATAAGAAATAAGCCTTGTTAAAAATTCAAATAAAAGTTGGATTTTTAATGGCATATTCTTATTAAGAGTTAGAAAACAAAGACTTTGATTTACACAAATAAATTTGTTATCTCAAACAATCGGTATATTCCTGACTCTTTCCACGAAGTCATAAATATAAATTATAGTTAGATATATATCAAAGTATCCTGACTTATGAGTATCACCTCTCCTGTACCTTCCCAGCTAAAGCCAGTGGCATATCACAGGTTTGTCCTCAATTTACAGTTACGGGCTAGCGGAGGATTTGCACCCCACTTCCTTTGAAATATACTGGTAAAGACTATATTAAATTTTATAGATTCTGTCAATATAATAATAACACATATTTTTTCAGAAATATTGGTGAAAACAATTCAAAAACAAGATGTTTTTTTACTACTTGTTAAATCAAATTTCGATTATTAGTTATTTAAATATCTCGAAAATAGTAAATTCTTAAAAATTTCACTCTGTCCCTTGCTCCGTCCCTAAGGGACGGAGCAAGGGACAGACCTTGTGGTTAAATTAACTAAAAAATAAATAAATTATATTGTAAATTAAAATTAAATATTTTTAGTTAATACTTGGTATAATCCACACAACTTTTAACACTTTTTTAACTCCCCCAGTCTCAATAAAAATTTAAAAATTACGAAAATATAACACGGATTAGTACAGATTAAAAGAGATTGACACAGATTACGATAGTTAGATAAATAAGGTTTAATCTTTGTTATCAGTGAAAATCTGGGTAAATCCGTGTTATAAATTGGTAAAAAAATAGAAAAAAAATACTAATTGATTAAAAATAAACGTAATATGTGTTAATCTAAAAAAATCCTTTAAAATCTGTGTTATGGGGAGAATATGTATAACTATAAAGAAAAAAACTTAATGATAATTGGTGCTGGACTTTTGCAAGTACCAGCTATTCAAATAGCAAACGAACTTGGGCTTAAAACGATTGTGACAGATTATAATGACAATGCTCCGGGTATGAAAATAGCTGACTTTCCAATCGTTATGTCAACAAGAGATGTGGATGGGACAGTACGAATTGCAAAAGAATTCAACAAAAAAGTAAAAATAGATGGAGTTATTACAGTTGGAACTGATGCATCGATGACAGTTGCTGCTGTTGCTAATGCGTTAAACTTGCCTGGTATTGAGTTTAAGAATGCTGAGGCTGCAAGTAACAAAGTAAAAATGCGTGAAAGATTTGCAGATCATAATGTACCTATCCCAAAATTTGTAAAATGCTGGAGTTTTTTGGATTTACAAAATGCTGTTAAAAACTTGGGCTTACCTCTTGTTATAAAACCTGCTGATAATATGGGTGCAAGAGGTGTAATGAAAATCGAGTCAGAAGAAGTGTTGGAATACGCTTTCACAAATGCAAAAACAGGAAGCCCGTCTGGTGAGTTAATAGTCGAAGAATATATGGCAGGTCCAGAATTATCAATTGATGCACTCGTTTATAATAATGAAATACATATTACAGGTGTTGCGGATAGATTAATAGAAAGAGAACCGTATTTTATAGAAATAGGTCATGTTATGCCTTCCAATTTGCCAGAAGAATTATTACAAGATGGAATAGAAGTTTTTAAAAAAGGAATAAGGGCTTTAGGCATTAATATAGGAGCTGCTAAAGGTGATATAAAAATTACAAAGACTGGTGCAAAGGTTGGCGAAATTGCTGCAAGATTATCTGGTGGTTTTATGTCTGCTTACACTTATCCATATTCGTCTGGAGTAAATTTGATACACAATGCGATTGATATAGCATTAGGTTTTCCACCACACAACTTAACGCCTACAAGAAATTGGGTTTCTATCGAAAAAGCAATTATTCCACAATCTGGCATCGTAAAAGAAATATCTGGTATAAATGAAACACTTGCTATACCGGGCGTAAAGAATATATTCTTACATATTAATGAAGGCGATGAAATTAAAGAACCTACAAGTAATGTTGAAAAAGCAGGAAATTTCATAGTTTTAAAAGAAACTCGCGAAGAAGCATTAGAAGTTATAAGAAAAGTAGAACAAACGATAAAAATTATTACAACAAAAAAAAATTTCACCCTAAACTGGAACGAAATTAGACATAAAGCCCGCGAAAAATTTAATAGAACTTGTTTTGTTTGTGCTGTTTGTAATGGCATAGAATGCAGAGGTAAAATACCCGGAGTTGGTGGAGTAGGCAATGGACTTTCTTTTATAAGAAATTGCAAAGATATGAATAAAATTTTAATTCACACTAAAACAATTCACAATGTTGTGGACGTTGATACTTCAATAAATTTTTTGGGCGTAAATTTGAGCCTTCCATTAATTGCTGCCCCAGTTACTGGTTGTGATATAAATCTTGGTGGAATGATTTCTGAACTAGAATACGACACAGAATTAATCGCTGGTTGTAAAGAGGCTGGTATTATTGGATTCGTTGGTGACGGAGCTCAGCCGACTTTATATAAAACTGGGCTTGAGGCAATTAAAATATCCGGTGGCTTTGGTGGAATAATCTATAAACCACGAGCAAAACAAGAAGATATAATAGAAAGAATTAAAGCTTGCGAAAAAATTGGTCTAAAATTTGTTGGTCTCGATGTCGATGCTGCGGCTTTTCTAACTATGGAAATAATGGGACAAAAAGTAGAACCAAAATCTACTGAAAAACTAAAAAAACTCGTTGAAGAAACAAAAATTCCTTTCATAATAAAAGGCGTTATGACAGTAGATGATGCAAAAAAAGCCGTCGATTGTGGGGCAGCTGCAATTGTTATAAGTAATCATGGTGGAAGGGTCACAGAAAATCACCCATCATCAATTTCTGTTCTAAAAAAAATTACAAACGCTCTTAAAAAAGATATAAAAATTATTTTTGATGGTGGTGTTAGAAGTGGTGAGGATATTTTTAAAGCAATTGCTTTAGGTGCTGACTGTGTGATGGTTGGTAGACCTTTTTCAACTGCTGTTCTTGGTGGTGGAAAAGAAGGCGTTAAAGTTTTGGTTTCTCAATATCAAAAAGAATTATTAAAAATAATGCTACTCACTGGTTGCAAAGATATTTCTTCCATTAAAGAAGATATGATTTTACTACCACGAAATTTTAACGAATTAGAAGACCTTGATTTTACAAAAAATTATTTTCATGTTTAGAGCTTGTTTTGTTCCCGATCTAAAAAGGTCATTCAAAAGTCAAAATTTACCACGAAGAAAATATTTTAATTGATGAAATTTAAACAATATCTTCGTGGTTTATACATAACATTTGGAATATATTTAATTTTTTTATAATATTTACATATTGTTTTGATTTCTTTATCTTCTTCAATCATCATTAGAGTCTATAAATTTAAATCATCTATTTTTTTTGGGTATGAATATTATTTTTTAAGACAAGATTAAATGGGTAAAAAATTATAAAACTCATTTATATCCCTTCCAAATAATTTAAATATAAATTTTAGTATATTTTTTTAAATTATTAAAAGAAAATAAATTTTTTCAAAATTCTATCAAAAAAATATTGCTTTTTTTATTAAATTTATTATATTCAATATAGGGTACTACCCTATACTTTATTTGGAGGTAAAAAATGGATATAGTAGAAGAAGATAAATGTCCTTCATGCGGTACAAGAAATGCTCATCATTCTGATAAAACGAAAAAGGAGATATTAAATCGTTTAAATAGGATAGAAGGACAGATTAGGGGTATATCAAAGATGATAAATGAAGATATTTATTGTGATGATATACTAAATCAAATTACATCGGTCGAATCAGCCTTAAATGGTGTAAAAAAGGAATTATTAGAGGCCCATATAAAAACTTGTGTTGTTGACCAGATTAGAGAAGGACAAGATGACGTAATTGATGAATTAATGAAAACAATAAAGAGGATGTTAAAATAAGGGGGGATTTATGAGCGAAAAAATTCAATTAAAACTTGGTGGAATGACTTGTGCATCATGTGCAATTCACATAGAAAAGGCTTTAAATAAAATACCAGAGGTAAAAGCATCTGTAAATTTTGCAAAAGAAGAGGCAAATGTTGAGTATGATTCTTTAAAAACAACAACAAAGGATTTGATTAAAGCAGTAAGTAATGCTGGCTACAAAGCAAAATTAAAAAAAGATGAAAATATAGACGAAGATAAGAAATCAAAAGAAAAAGAAATATTAAAACTTGGAATTAGCTTTATTTTTTCTGCAATTTTATCGTTTCCTTTATTTTTTGGAATGATATTGCAAATTTTTAAAGTTAATATTGCAATTTTACATAATCCTTATTTTCAACTTGCATTAGCTACTCCTATTCAATTTATAATTGGATTTAGATTTTATAGGAATGCTTTTAAAAGTTTGATTTCTCTAAATCCTGGTATGGACTTACTTGTTAGTCTTGGTACGAGTGCTGCTTATTTT
The DNA here is from genome assembly GCA_001829125.1 of Spirochaetes bacterium GWB1_27_13. GTDB lineage: Bacteria > Spirochaetota > GWE2-31-10 > GWE2-31-10 > MWDO01 > GWC1-27-15. Next base: position 16,924 of record MIAN01000046.1, read on the forward strand.
TTTAGTATTTATAATGGTTTTTTTGCAACGTCCCATGCTAGTATGAATAATTTATACTTTGAAGCTTCTGCGATTATTATTACTCTTGTAATACTTGGGAGATATTTTGAGGCAATTGCAAAAGGGAAAACTTCTGATGCTATCAAAAAATTGATTGGTCTTAAACCAAAACTTGCAAGAGTAATCAAAGATAACAATGAAATAGATATTCCAATAGAAGATGTTGCAATAAATGATGTGATTGTTGTTAGACCTGGTGAACGAATTCCTGTTGATGGTGTTATAGTAGAAGGTTTTTCTTCAATTGATGAGAGTATGCTTACGGGTGAGAGTTTTCCACAAGAAAAAAAGACTGGAGATGAAGTTATTGGCGGTACGATAAATAAATATGGGACATTTAAGTTTACTGCAACTAAGGTTGGTAAAGATACAGTTTTGTCACATATCATAAAAATCGTAGAAGATGCTCAAGGAAGTAAAGCACCAATCCAAAAACTTGCTGATAAAGTGGCAGGAATTTTTGTACCATCTGTTTTATTTGTTGCTATCATTACTTTTCTAGGTTGGCTTTTGATTGGTCATAATTTTACTATGGGTTTAATTAGTGCTGTGTCTGTCTTGGTTATTGCTTGTCCTTGTGCTTTGGGGCTAGCAACACCTACTGCAATTATGGTTGGAACTGGAATTGGTGCAGAAAATGGTATTCTCATTAAAAATGGTGAGTCTCTGGAGACTGCGTATAAGTTGAATGCTATTGTTTTAGATAAAACTGGTACAATTACTAATGGAAAACCCTCTGTAACTGATGTAGTATCTGTTGGTAATATTTCAAAAGAAGAATTAATTAAACTTGCTGGAATTTCTGAGAAAAAATCAGAACATCCTCTTGGGGTTGCAATTTATGAGTATTCTAAAAAAGAAATAGGGGCTATCCGTGACCCAAAATATTTTGAGGCGATACCGGGTAAAGGTGTAAAAACAACAATAGATGATAAAAATATTCTCATTGGTACAAAGTCTTTAATTAAAGAAAATGGTCTTAGTGTGGAACAAGTTGAAAATACACTACTTGAGTTTGAGAATCAAGGTAAAACGACAATCTTAATTGCAATTGATAATAAAATTGAAGGGCTAATAAGTCTTTCAGATACTATTAAAGAAACATCTTTTAGTGCAATTGAAGAACTAAAAAAAATGGGATTAGAAATTTACATGATGACAGGAGATAACAAGCGAACAGCAATGGCAATTGCTAAAAAACTTGGTATAACAAATGTATTAGCCGAAGTTCTACCTGAAAACAAAGCTAGCGAAGTAGAAAAACTCAAAAAGAGCGGAAAAATTGTTGCTATGGTTGGTGATGGTATAAATGATGCTCCTGCATTAACAACTGCTGACATTGGGATGGCGATAGGCACAGGGACAGATATTGCAATGGAGGCAAGTGATATTACTTTAGTAAAGGGAGATTTAAAGACTATTGTTGGTGCAATAAAATTATCAAAAAAAACTATTGATAAGATAAAACAAAATTTATTTTGGGCTTTTTTTTACAATATTATTGGCATTCCTTTTGCTGCTTTTGGACTTTTAAATCCAATAATTGCAGGTGGTGCTATGGCTTTTAGTTCTGTTTCTGTTGTAAGTAATTCGTTGACTTTAAAAAGATTTAAAATTAAATAGGAGGAAAATTTATGGATACATTAAAGACAATAAAAATTAAACAAATGTCTTGTGGTGGATGTGAAAGAGCTATTTCAAATGCTGTAAAAGAATTATCTGGTATAAAAGAAGTAAATGCTAGTAGCCCAAAAAAAGAAGTAAAAGTAAAATTTGATGAATCTATCATTAGCATTGATAAAATAATCAAAGCAATTGAAAAAGAAGGTTATGAAGTAAAAGAAATCCTAAACGATTGAGGGTAAAATTATGGATGTTTTTAAAATTATAAAAATCAAAAAAATGTTTTGTACTGGCTGCGAAAGGATTATATCAAATGCTATTAAAAATCTATCTGGTGTAAAAGAAACAAAAGCGAGTTACTCAAAAAATGAAGTAAAAGTAAAATTTGATGAATCTATCCTTAGCATTGATAAAATAGTTAAAGCAATTGAAGAAGAAGGCTATGAAGTAAAAGAAATCTTAAACCAAAAAGAAGAACAAATAGAAGAAAAAGACAAAAATAAAAACCAGATGGCTTCAATTTTGCAACTTGTTGGTATTTTGGTAATCATTTTTGCAGTCTATTTAATTATAAAAAATACAATTGGTTTTAACTATATTCCACAGTTAAATAACTCTGTGAGTCTTGGTTTTATTTTTGTAATCGGTTTTTTTACATCATTTCATTGTATAGCAATGTGTGGTGGAATAAATCTTTCTCAATGCGTTTCTTATAAATTTCCAGATAATTCTAAATTTGCAAAGTTAAAACCAAGTTTACTCTATAATCTTGGTAGAATCATCTCTTACACTATTATAGGCGGAATAGTTGGTGGAATTGGTTCTGTTTTAAGTTTTTCTAACACAACTAAAAGTATAATTGTAATAATAGCAGCAATCTTTATGGTTATAATGGGACTCAATATGTTAAATATTTTTCCTTTCCTAAAAAATATAAACATAAAACTACCATCTTTTATAGAAACAAAACTATTTAAAAATATGAGCAAACACGGTCCTTTTTATGTTGGATTACTAAATGGTTTGTTACCTTGCGGTCCTTTACAAACAATGCAAATTTATGCGTTGGGTACTGGAAGCATAATTAAAGGTGCTTTGTCTATGCTATTTTTTAGTATTGGGACAGTCCCTCTAATGTTTGGATTTGGTTTTTTTGCTACATTTTTAAATAAGAAATTTTCAAATATATTAATGAGAGTTAGTGCGATTTTGGTAATTGTTCTTGGGGTTATTATGCTTAATAGAGGCTTGAGTTTTAGTGGAATATCAACAATTAATATTTCAACAGAAAAAACAGGTATTGCAAAAATCAATGGTAATGAACAATTTGTTCAAACAGTTTTAAAGCCAAACAATTATCAGCCAATAATTGTACAAAAAGGTATCAAAGTAAAATGGACTATTAAGGCAGAAAAACAAGATATTAATAGTTGTAATGAATCTATGATTGTTCCAAATTATAATATCCAACATGCATTTAAAGAAGGTGATAATGTTGTTGAGTTTATGCCTGATAAAGAAGGAACATTCGCTTTTAGCTGCTGGATGGGAATGATTACGAGTAACATAAAAGTTGTTAATGATATTGCTAAAATAACAGAAAAAGATATAGATGAAAGTGTTTCTCAAACAAAACAAGGATGTGGCAGTGGTAACGGAGGAGGTTGTTGTGGTGGTGGTGGAATTGATACTTTTTCTCAAAAAAATCAAAGCAATAATTTTATTAGAAATCAAGATATACAAAAAAAAGTTGGCATTGCTAAAATTATAGATGGAATCCAAGAAATTACAGTAAATGTTAATGAATCAAACTTTGATCCAAATATAGTTGTTTTGCAAAAAGGAGTTCCAGTAAAATTTAAATTTAATCCAGTAAAAATAGTAAATTGTAATTCGATACTCGTATTTCCTCGCTACAACGGGCAACTCAATCTAATAAAAAAAGAATTAGAAACCCCTCTACTTCCAGTATCACAAGATTTTGATTTTATGTGCTGGATGGGAATGATTGTAGGAAAAGCTATAGTTGTTGATGACTTAACAAAAGTTGATATGGAAAGAATAAAAAAAGAAGTTCAATTTTAGAATAATTTTAAAAAAAGCAACATTAATTAAAATGTTGCTTTTTTTTATTAATTAAAATGAAGTTATTTTTTTATAAGTATTTGTTTTTAAAAAATCAGTAATAGATTTATTTACTTTTTCTATTAGGTCTTTTGAAACGCTTTTACTAAACATTATGTATCTTTGATTACCTTCTGGAGCATCTACTAAATCAATGATTTTTAATTTTTCTTTTGATTTACTCAAATTAACATAATACATAGCCTCTTCTTTTCCCATCAAAGTATAATCAAGTCTTGCTTCAGCAATCATATTAACTAATCTTGCCATTTCAACTGTTTGTTTTTCAAGATTTGGATTATATTTTACTATCGAGTCGTCAACCCATTTACCATAAGAAAAACCATCAATAACACCCATCTTTAAATTAGATTTTAAAAGTTTTTCCAAAGTTGTGGAATTTCCGATTATATTAGACTTACCAATATTAACAATTATAACAGTCTTTAAATCTTTGTAAATCGGCTGACTAAAAATTGCAAACTCTTCTCTTTCTGGTTTTTTAAACCAACCTATACCACATCCATATTCTCCAGTTTTAATGTTTTCTTCAATCCTTTTATTTGGCATTTCTACAAAAACATAATTAATTTTTGCATTATTTAGAATGTTCTTAACAATTTCAACAACAAAACCCTCTGCATTATTGTTATTATTTATATAAAGAGGTGGTCTTGGAAAATAATATACTTTTAATTCTTTATCTTGAGAAAAAGCCAAAGAAATAAACAAAAAAAGCAAAATTAGTACAAAAATGTTTTTTTTCATATTTTTTCTCCTTAAATTATAAATATTCATTATTAACACTCAAAATGAGTGTATCATTTATGATTAAATTAAAATTTTAATCCAAAATTTTCAATATAATCCATTCTTAATTAATTTTTTTTAGAACATCAAATTTGTTATCTAAAAATAGAATGTCTTCTAAAGCAATATCGAGTTTTTCTAAAGTATTACATTTTTTTATTAATTCAATCTCATTGTTTGTTAGACCAAATTTTTTAGATAATTGTTTTATTAATGTTTTTTGACTTTCCTCAATTTTTCCCTTTTCCATCCCTTTTTCCATAAAATAATCAGCTAATGTTTCCATTGTTTGACCTCCTTCATTATTACATTTAGATAATATTTCAACAATTTGTTTTTTATCAATGTCTTTTGTTCTCAAAATATATATTAAAAATATCTCTATTCTAGGAAAATTATTTAAAAGATCAAGTTTATTCAAGTTATTTATTATTTTTATTATAGATTCAATGTCTTGTTTCTTGAATGCTGTTTTTAAAGCTATAAGAGACGATATTAACAATAAATTATTGTGAAATTGATTTGGATTATTTTCATCAAAATCTTTCGTATCATATAATAAGTATGAAAAATTTAGCAAATATTCTTTAATGTTATTCTTTTGATCATACAAATCAAGAAAAGATTTATGAATTTTCCATTCTTTTTCACCATGATAAAAAACAAGTGGGATAATAAGCCTAAAATCTTTATTATCATTATAATCATTCTCAAACATCGAGTAAATATAGTTTAATAATTGCAAAAACAATGCTTTGTCGTCAGGAAGAGTAGATTTATGCTCAATTAAAACAAAAATATCTGCGTTTTTATCATTTATTTTTGTTTTTATAACAATATCAGAAAAAAATTCTTTAAATCGATTTTGAATGTAAGAAGTGTCATCAAAATCAAGATAATTAAAATCAATTTCTTTTAAAAGGTCAGATGGCAATACACCTGATAAAAAATCAATTGCATTTTGTTTATTCTTGATTATATTTATAAAAAAATCATTATGAATATTATTTTCCATAAAGAAAATATAAAATTATTGAAATAAAAAGTCAAGATATTTTTTGAATGGAAGGTTATAGTAAGGATAATTTTTATTATTTTTAATATTTTTCTTGATAATAATTGTTTTTTTTTTTAATATAACACGGATTATAACACAGATTGACACCGATGGTCAGTGATTATATTTCTTGGAGTTAAATAAATAGAAAAAAATTATTTGGTTAAAAAAC
>MIAN01000047.1 GCA_001829125.1 Spirochaetes bacterium GWB1_27_13
CACCTTTTGACCCTTTGTAAGACCAGAAAGGTTAGTAATTATTTGTTTTTTGCCAAAATTACCACAATCTACTAATAAAATAAAAAGAATATCTGCTTTTTGGTGTTTTTGGACATCTAAAATCTCTGCAACAATAACATTTTGATTGCCGATCCCAGTTTTAACGATACCTTCAACCTCAAGTCCACTAAGTAAGAATTTTTTTGCAATTTCTTCTGCTGATACATTTATTTCAACTAATTCTTTAAGCCATTTATAAGATACATTCATAAAATTCCCTAATTATCTAAATTGTTTTAAAAATCTAACATCATTTTCAAAAGTTAGACGAATATCATTGATTTGGTATTTCAATAAAGCAATTCTTTCTGCACCCATACCAAAAGCCCAACCACTGTAAATCTCCGGATCATAACCGCCAGTTTTCAAAACATTTGGATGAACTGCACCAGCTCCAAGTATTTCAAGCCAACCACTATGTTTACAAAAACTACAACCTTTTCCTCCACAAAATATACAACTAACATCAACTTCTGCAGATGGTTCTGTAAATGGGAAAAATGAAGGTCTAAGTCTTATTTTCATATGTTCTCCAAACATTTTTTGAGCAAAAAGCTGCAAAATACCTATTAAATCAGAAAATTTTACATTTTTATCAATTAATAAGCCTTCTACTTGATGAAACTGCACAGAGTGAGTAGCATCAATATCATCTCTTCTAAAAGCCCTACCCGGACAAATTACCCTAACTGGATTTGGTGCCATTTTTTGCATTGTACGAGCCTGAATAGGAGATGTATGTGTTCTAAATAAAACACTTTCATTTATGTAGAATGTGTCTTGTGAATCTCTTGCAGGGTGATCATCTTGAAAATTCATAGCCTTAAAATTGTTGAAATCTGTATCAATTTCTGGACCTTCTTCTATATCAAAGCCCATTCCTATAAAAATCTCTTCAATTTGGTCTAAAACAATCCTAATTGGGTGTCTAACGCCTATTTTTTGAGGGCGTCCTGGTAAAGTAATATCAACTTTTTCTTGTAAAAACTTTTCGTTTAATTCTCTATTTTTAATTTCTGCAAAAAATTTATCGAGTTCTGTTTCAATAAAATTTCTTACATCATTTACTAAAGCACCAAATTTAGGTTTCTCTTCAGCCGAAAGTGAACCAAGAAGTTTAAGTAAAGAAGTAATTTCACCTTTCTTACCAAGAAATTTAATTTTAATTTCTTCTAATGTTTTACTATCTTTTGCTGCTTTAATTTGATTTAAAGCAATTTCTTTTATTTCATTAAGCTTATCTAACATAATAATACCTTTTGATTAAATCTTAAAATTAGCTGATATTATAATCAAACGATTAGATATAATAAATTATCAATAATAACTATAATTTATTATATAACAACAAGTTATCCGAGGTTGATTATAATATTAATTGTAATATTTTATGCCAAAAAAACGAGTTTCTTTTCAAGTTTTTCATAGTATATATAAATGAGAGATAATTGTCAAGTGTGGGTTAAATAAAAAATTAAGATTTTTGGGAAGATTAATTTATAAACTAAAAAAAGTTACAGTATATTTTATTGTAGTATCATTGCCAGATTTATCTTTAATACCAATAATTTCTACTGTATAACTTCCAGTATATAAAGTTATCCCATCAGGTCTAAAAATAATACAATTATTTACACCATAACCACTTGTTTCTACATTAAAGTATTTCCCAGACTTATTTGTATCGTTTTGGTTGAATGTCCATTGTTGTGTCACAGATTTTAATATAACTGTAACTAAAGTTTTTGATGGTTGAGTATATTTAGCAGGATTTAAAGTTACACTCCACGGATCACCATTCTTAAAAAAATCTATTGGAAACTCAGAAGATGAGGGCCAACTAATATAATCATAATCAAAAGTTTGTGTTCTACTCTGATCAAAAACTTGCATTGTCATTAAACTATAAGCATACCCAAAACCAGTTTTTAACAATTTTGGATTTAAAATCCATCTTCTATGCCCTACCCTATCAATATTTGAAGAATCTCCATCACTCATATAGCCATCTTTTATAGAACTTGTCAGAGTCGAATATCCCCAACCAATATTGCTACTCGATGTTGAAGAATACCCTAATTGATAAAAAGTATCATCCATATCAGCAGGTTTTGTAGGCGTATGAGAAAAACTTGAAGCACATAATAAAACTGCTCCATGCTGTGCTTTTGTTACAAGTGTTGAGTCAAGTACAACATCATAAGGCAATTTTGCAAGAAATCTAACAAAATTCGTCATATTTAGTGCATCTTCCAAAAAACCAGCTTTTAATTGCCCAGCAGAATATGGAGCAACTAATTTAGCAGTACTTTGATTATATGTCGAAGGATTTACCTCATAATAATTACCACTAAATTTAGGTTTTAACTGCAACCATTTTGTTCTAATATCTTCTATTCTTAAAGAAGAATTTATTGTTGTAGTCGTTGTTCCAGTTCCAATAGTTGTGGTAGTTGAAGAAATTGTTGTAGTTGTTGTTTTTTCAACAAGAGAATCACATCCTAATATTAAAAACATTAGTATTGTGAATAAAATATAATATTTAAGTTTCATATATAATTTTCTATTCTCATTCTAATTCGTCAAAAACATCTTTTTTTGTTTTAGTATCTTTTTTGTCTCCCAAATCTTTTGTTTTATCTTTTACTTCATCTTCAACCATTTCGAGTTCAGTTTTTGGTTTTGTCTTAGTTTTTACATCTTTATCTTTTTTATCATCTGTTTTTACTTGTTTTTGTTCTTTTTTATCAACTTTAGTCTCTTTTATTTTAGAATCCTGTTTAGAATCATTTTTTGATTTATTTTCTGTTTTTTTATCAATTGATGTAGTCGTTGTTGTTAAATCCACAGTAGCATCTTGCGAATTAACTATATCTGTTGTCATTTCCATTTGAGTCGTTGTAGTTACTTTTGTACTATTCTTAGAACAAGCAAAAATTACTAAAAATACAAACAAAATAACAATTAATTTTTTCATAAAATTTTTCTCCTAATAAAATTATACATATAATGATTTAAATTTATATTCTTCAAAATATATTATCTTATTTCTATACAATTAATTAACTTGATATTACAAAAAGAGTCATAAATTTTGAATATATATATTTTTACATTAATATTAAAATAAAGTCAAACAGAAAAAACATCAGTAACATTCTTTTTTTTATTAATATCTTCTCTAATTAAAAATATTAATGCAGATAGATTATACAACTAATATCTTAGTATAAAAAAGCAATACTATAAATATACAATAATCCTTAAACAATCAAAACTAATACAATATTGTATCAGTTTTTATCAAGAAATATATTTTTGTACTAAAATTTCATTTTTGTATCAAAAAATTGGCAAATTTAGGCTAAAATTCTAGGATAAAAAATGGCACACTAGTTGCTTATATAAATGCAAAACCAAAATTGATTTTGGGTATAACAAAACAGGAGGTAAAAAATGATTAAAAGATACTTTAAAATCTTATCTTTAATTTTAGTCTTTTTATTTATTATGGTTCCATTATTTGGACAGGAGGACCCAATAGCAGCTACAAATGCAGCTATTAAAAATCTAAGTGTAGGTCTTGATACCGCATGGGTTATGATTGCAGCATTCCTTGTATTCTTTATGAATCTCGGTTTTGCTATGGTAGAATCTGGTTTATGTAGATCAAAAAATGCAGTAAACATTTTGACTAAAAACTTTATTGTTTTTGCAATTTCTTCTATATCATTCTGGATTATTGGTTGGGGTTTTATGTTTGGCGATGGAAATCCAATTATTGGTTTAACAAACATATTTTTTGTTAATGGAGGAAAAGATGTTGGATATTCTTCAATAGGTTGGACACAAGTTCCTATTTGGGCAAAATTTTTCTTCCAGTTAGTATTTGCAGGAACAGCAGCAACAATTGTATCAGGTGCAGTAGCTGAAAGAATAAAGTTTCATTCATTTATAATATTCTCATTCGTACTTGTAGGAATTATGTATCCAATTACAGGTCACTGGATATGGGGTGGTGGATGGCTTGCAAGTATTGGGTTTTTTGACTTTGCTGGGTCTACAGTAGTTCACTCTGTTGGTGGATGGGCTGCTTTGGCGGGAGTAATCTTTTTAGGACCAAGAATTGGTAAATATAAAGCAAATGGTTCTGTAAATCCAATTATGGGTCACAATATGGCTTTAGTAACACTTGGTGGTTTAGTATTGTGGTTTGGTTGGTTTGGTTTTAACCCTGGCTCTACGATGGCAGTAGGTGATGGTAGTGCAATAGCACACATTGCAGTAACAACAAATACAGCAGCAGCTTGTGCGATAATAAGTGCAACAATAATTTCATGGATTGTACTTGGTAAACCAGATTTATCTATGATAATTAACGGTGCGTTGGCGGGATTGGTTGCTATAACAGCTCCTTGTGCATTTGTCGGGGTTGGGTCTGCTGCGATTATAGGTTTAATAGCTGGTGTTTTAGTAGTATTTGCAGTATTATTCTTTGATAAAATGAAACTTGATGACCCTGTTGGTGCTTTATCAGTTCACCTTGTAAATGGTGTTTTTGGTACTTTAGCAGTTGGTCTTTTTGCACAAGATAAAATTACTGGTACTGCAACTGGTAACGGTTTGTTCTTTGGCGGTGGATTCAACTTACTTGGAGTTCAAGCGTTAGGAGTTTTAGCAGTTGGTGCTTTTACTTTTGGTATTGCATTTCTTGTATGGTTAGTGATAAAATCGATATTTGGCTTAAGAGTACCAAAACAAGAAGAAATCAGAGGACTCGACATTGGAGAACATGGAGCTCAAGCTTATTCTGGCTTCCAAATTATAGACTAATTTAAAGGAGGAATAGTATGAAATTAGTAGTTGCAATGATTCAACCTTATAAACTCGAAGATGTTAAAAAAGCATTGTTTGATGCAAAAATTACAAAAATGACTGTATCAACAGCATTAGGTTGCGGACAACAAGCAGGTTATACAGAAGAATATAGAGGTGCTATTACAGAAATAAATTTACTAAAAAAAGTTAGAATTGAAGTTGCCGTAAATGACGAGTTTGTTCAACCTACAATTGATGCTATAATAAAGGCAGCAAGGTCTGGAAATATAGGTGACGGAAAGATTTTCGTTACAAACCTTGAAGAATGTATAAGAATTAGAACTGGTGAAAAAGGAAAAGATGCAATAGGTTAAGTTTTTTTATAATAAGAGTTG
>MIAN01000048.1 GCA_001829125.1 Spirochaetes bacterium GWB1_27_13
ATAATTCTCCATCATAGAATGGATTTTCAATATTAGCCATCAATGATTTGCAATACTGAGCATTCACAATCCTAAACACGAGATTAAAACGATGTAGAAGCTCGGCAAACCACTGATATATGAGCGACTCAGGAACTAAAATAAGAACACGACTAATTTGAGCAGTAACAATCAGACGATGTATTATTAAACATGCTTCTATCGTTTTACCAAGCCCAACCTCATCTGACAAAAGAACTCGTGGAAAAAGTCTTTTAGAAACCTCTTCTGCTATAAATATCTGGTGAGGGATTAACTCAATTTTACTTCCCACAAATCCATGTATATTTGACTTTAAAATTTTATTTTTTATCAATAACGATTTATACCTCAGATCAAAAACATCCTTTGTGTCAAATTTTTTGGACAATAATCTTGTAAAAGGAGAGTTAAAACTAATTGTTCCAGATAAATTTTTTTCATCTAAAGAAATTTTATCACCATGATATATAATCAACCCATTTTTTTCTTCAATATTTGTAACACTAAATTTATCACCTTTATTGCTTGTGACAATTTCGCCTATATTAAATTTTATTCTTTTAATTGGAGCATTAATTGTAGAATACTGACGAGTAACATTAGTCTCAGGGAACAATAAAGTAATTCGACTCGGATCAATTTTAGTTACCTCACCAATCCCAAGTTCTGGCTCCATATCACTCGCCCATCTTTGACCTATGATATAATCCATTGTAACTCCTATTTCTAAATTATACAAAAAATATTCTTAAAATCAAAAAGAAAATAATATTTTTATTAGTTTTTTTATCAATTATTAATTTATTGAGTTTGTAAGTGCTTGATTATACATATATTAACTGGTTTTAGCGATAACTAAGATTATTAAAAATTCCAATAAATTTAAAAAATTATCTATTTTATTGTATTTTTTTCCAATTCATTTATCCTACTAAATTTTTAATCCATTTTTTTGAGTAGATTCTAAAAATACCTAAGCATCCTTTAACGACTTCTTCAAACATAGAGAGTAGATAAACGAGAGGAAGTGGTAATTTTAAAATAAAAGCTGCTATAAAAACGAGTGGTACACCAAAAACCCAAACAGCACCAGTATCCATAAAAAGTGAAAATTTTACATCTCCACCACTTCTTAAAATACCAACTATTGTAATCATATTAAAAATTTTTATCCAAAGGAATATACAAAGTATTATCAAAATATTTTTTGATAAATCAATGATTACTTTATCAACTTTGTAGAATGATAAAATTTTATCGGCAAAAATTATTAAAAGTATTCCAAAAAAGATAGAAAAAACAAGTCCTAACCTTATAAATCTTTTTGCATATTTATCAGCTTTAGAATTGTTATTTATTCCAAGTTGATTACCAAGCATTATAGAACAAGCGTTTGCAAGTCCAAAAAAAATACCAATGGCAATAGATTCTATTGGAGAGATAATACTAATAGCTGCAATTTCATTAGTACCCATCCTCGCATATATTATAGAATAAATTGTAATCCCTATGACCCAAAAAAACTCATTTGATATAATTGGCATTGTAGTTTTTAAAAAATTCTTAAAAAAAGAAAAATCAAATCGCATTTCTCTAATTTTTGCAGCAGCAGGGTAATTATTGAGATAAATTAGTAATATAAGAAAAAAGCATTCAAAAAACCTTGCTATATTTGTTGAAATTGCAGCCCCAGCAACACCCATTTGTGGAAAACCAAAATTGCCAAAAATCAAACAATAATTTAATAATGTATTTATGCCCAAACAAAAAATAGTTATAAACATTGGTAATTTAGTATTCCCTGTGCTTCTACAAATAAAAGCGTAAGTAAAAGTAATTGAAGTAAAAACAAAACTGATAGAATTTATTTTTAAAAAAAGACTACCATATTTTATAATCTCTGAATCTTTTGTAAAAATTGACATAACAAGGTGTGGGATTGTAAGCATAACGACCATCATAATAAAACCAACAAAAAGAGACGAAGACAATGCCATTCCCAACACTTTACGAATATTAGGTATATCTTTTTTACCCCAATACTGAGAGGTAAAAACAGTAGCCCCTGTACTTATTCCAAACAAAAGTAAAATTAAAATAAAAAATAGCCTGTTTGCAATACCAACGCTTGCAACACAGGTAGCCCCAAGACTTCCAATCATAATTGTATCAACCATATTTAAAGAAGAAGAAATTACATTTTGGATTGATATTGGGATTGCTATGTTAAACATAGTCTTGTAGAATTCTTTATCAGAGAAAAATTTTTCTTTTGTCAAAGGATTTATCATAAAACACCGCTTTTAGAATTGCCCAAGTTGTTCTGGGCTCTTGCCATACTCTTGTTGCGAATAATTTGTTTTTTTATCGTAATACTCTTTCGCTTTAGCAATAAGAATGTCTTCTTTATTTAACTCTGGATTATCAAGGACAATTTCTAATAAATAATTTAAAATTTCACCAATTAAAGGTCCTGATTTTAAATTTAGTTCTTTAATTAGAATATTACCATCAATTTCAAGGTCTGTAACTTTTAAAGCACTATCAATTTCAAGAATTTTATTTATTCTTTCTTTAAAATCAATAAAAGTTTTTGGTATTCCCTGTTTTGTGCCATTACCAATCCTATCAGCATCACGAATATTAAATAAATCAGTAAGATTCTCAAGTCCAACATTCCTAATAAACCTACGAACAGCCCCATCTGTCCACTCATCTGTATAATAAAACATGTGATGCTTTATTAAATGAGTAATTTTTTTTATATCTTCATTAGAAAATTTGAGTCTTTTTAAAATCTGGTATGCAATTTTTGCCCCTACTATTTCGTGATTGTAGAATGACCCTTCGCCATCCACCTCTTCTTTTTTTGTTTGAGGTTTTGAAATATCATGAAATAAAGATGCTATTCTAACAATGTAATTATCTTTTGGTGCAGCATCACATGTATTGAGATTGTGATAATACACATCATATTTATGAAATTTATTCTGCTCTACACCAAAACCTATTAAAAGTTCTGGTAATATAAACTGCATGAGCCCCGCAGTTCTTAGATATTCTAACGCAATAGAAGGCTTATCTGTTTGCATAATTTTAATTAACTCATCTCTTACCCTCTCATTAGAAAGTTTTTGTACTAAATGAGCAAGTTTTTGCATAGCCAAAAAAGTATTTTCTTCTATTATAAAGTTAAGTTTACTTGCAAATCGACAAGCCCTAATCATCCGCAAAGCATCTTCTGTAAATCGTTCTTCTGGGTTACCAATGGCTCTAATTATTTTATTTTTTATATCTTTTTTGCCAGAAAAGTTATCAATTAATTTTTTTTTGTTAATATCATAAGCAAAAGCATTTATTGTAAAATCTCTTCGCTTCAAGTCTTCGTCTATATTTCTAACAAAATTTACAAAGTCTGGTCTACGATTATCAGAATATCCACCCTCTACTCTAAATGTTGTAACTTCAAACTGTTCACCTTCAAACAAAACTAAAACAGTCCCATGTTCAATGCCAACTGGTATAACGCTCGGAAAAATTTTTATCACCTCTTCTGGAAGTGCATCAGTCGTAAAATCAAAGTCATTATTTTCTCTACTAAGCAACTGATCTCTTAATGCACCACCCACAAGAAAAATCTGATAATTATTGTCTTTAAAAACTTTTGCAAATTTTTTTACTACTTTTGGAATTTTCATATTAATAAGTAACTCTTTTTATGGCAATGTGTTAAATAAATTAAAAAGTATCTGAAATGTAACATAGATATTGTTTTATGTCTATCAAATTTTAGTAATTTTTGAAGAAGAGTTTCTGATTAATCCAAACAATAAACCCTTTTAAATTTATTTTCATACAAAAATATAATTAAAATTTTATTTTATCAAGAAAATCTTCGTAAAATAGATTTGAATTTAGCTCTTTTTCATTTACAATTATTTGATGTTGTTTTTTTTCAATTATACCAATTCTTCTTAGTTCTGAAAAGATGCGTGATACATGTTCTCTTGTCATGTTAAGAATATTTGCAATACTCTCAATTGTAATAGACTTATCAAGATGATATTTACCATAATTTAACTGGGATGTTTTTATGTAGTGTTTTAAAGCCATCAACACTTTGTTTAAACCAAGATAGTATTTGTTATTTAAAACTGACATTTTAACTATATTTGCAAGGTCTTGAATAATTAATTTATTAAAAAAATCTATTTTAAAAAAATGATTGTGAAAATTATATTTATTTATTCGAATAATGATTGAATCCTCTTTCACAGATGAATTAACATAATAATTATCAAAAAACATTTCTCCAACGCCAAAAGCATCCCCTTGATTTAAAGAACAGAGGTTATATGTTTTATCATCGTTAATTCCTATAAAAAGAGACACAGAGCCTTTTAAAATAAAATACACATATTCAGATTTTTCATTTTCATAGTATATAATTTGACCCTTTTTGTAATAGACTTTTTCCATATATCGCAATATCTTAGAAAAGTCCTCATCAGATGCACCATTAAAATAACTTATAGATTTTAAATCTTCTAAACTAATCATATTTTTACCCATTTATAACACAGATTAATCATATCGTCACGGATTGGCACAGATTAAATAGTGTAAGTATATAAAAAATCAAAAAAAATCAAAAATTCGTGATGTTGCTCACATACTTATTTTTTTTTTAGTGTATATTGAATATTATCTAATTTATTAAGGAAGGTCAAATGAGAAATGCAAATTTATTTTTTAGGCTAAACAATTTTTGTAGAAAAATTATTTTTATCTTTAGTTTTTTTTTGTTTCTAAACTGTAATCAACAAGTTGAACAATCAACAACTACAAGTTCAATACAATCCACAGCAACTACGACTACAACTTTAGGACAAATTAAAACAATTCAAGACTTTCAAAGTGATATTCTAAAAAACAAGAGGAATATTAGAGTTTATTTACCAAAAGGATATGACCCATCAGATGATAATAAACGATTTAAAGTTATTTATATGCACGACGGACAGAATATTTTTGCTCCAGGAGGACCTTATGGTTGTTGGTATGTAGAAAAGGCTTATGAAAATTTACAGCAAAGAGGTTTAGTTGAAGATGTAATTATAGTTGGAATAAATAACAATAGTGATAGAATCCCAGAATATACCCCAACAGCAGATAGTGGATATTCGGGTAGTGGAAATGGAGAGTTATATACTCGTTTTATAGTAGAAGAATTAGTTCCACATATAAACAATACATTCAAAACAAAAACTGGTCCTGAAAATACAGCAATTATTGGTTCATCACTTGGCGGACTAATCTCTATGTATATAGCTTGGAATCATCCTGAAATTTTTGGTATGGCAGGCTGTGTATCATCATCTTTTTGGTGGGACAATAGAAAATTACTACAATCAATAGAATCTTACAATGGAGAAAAGAAAAATATAAAATTCTGGATTGATGCTGGGACTGCTGAGGGAAATGATGGTGCAACAGATATGGTTGACGCTTCAAGTGATGGAAGATTCTACATGTTAGAAGATGCAAGAAGAATGGCAAATAAATTATTGAAACTTGGTTGGACTGAGGGTGTTGACTTAGCATACAGAGAGGGAGTAAATCAAGGGCATAATGAAGGTGCATGGGCAAATAGAATTTATGACATCCTATACTTTTTTCTTAAAAAAACACAACCAACATTACTGAGTATAAAATGCCGCCCATTTATTAATGAATTGGAATTATCTGGAACATATATAACTTCTTATGCTTCTGTTGATTTAAGTTATGATTGTTATAAAATAACACATCTTACTTATAATAAAACAACTTTATCAATATCAGATACATCAATAGCAACTATTGACAATAATAATGATGGAAAAATAACACCAAAATTTGCTGGAAAAACATCAATTATTGCTAATTATGGCGGTTTTACCGATAATTCTGACCTATTTATCTTTAATAGCATATCACCAAATGCTACAATTCATTTTAATGTAACATGCCCTGATGCAAAAGGCGTTGAAAATATATTTATGGCAGGTGATGGAGGTCCTATTCCATCAACTAAAATATGGGCTCCAAATGGACTTGCTTCTACAAGAAAAATTAGTAATACAAATTATATATTTGATTTTACAATACCTAAACACATATCTTTTTCATACAAATTCACAAGAGCTGGCGACTGGGGTAACGAAGAAATTGTTGGTGGCAATAGAACATACACATCAACGAATGACGAAACAGTAGATTTGATTATTACACAATGGAAAGGGTAGAATTGTTTTATAAAATAATATTTTAGATATTTGTTTTAACCACCTCTCTTTGCCAAAAGAGGGGTGGCTTAGTTACAGAAACGTACAAACTTTATAAAACACAAATAATTTATAAAATCTTGATAAAAAAACACAATATTTTAATTTTATTACATCTTTTTAATTAAATACTCATCCATATTAGTTTTTTTCGGTATTATTTATGATAAATTTATATTTATAGATACATAAAATTAGATAGTATTTCTTCAAATTAACCGCGGATTTTAGCATTTATATTGACTTTATAAGATTTTTTAATTAAACTTATAGTATGATGCACTCACTTTGGTAAGTTCATCAACGAGAGTTCTGTTTAAAGACGGACTCATATTGTTGATAATTTTACAAAACAAGGATTGGGGCGGTCAACAATGAAAATAAAAATATTTCTTTTAACGGTAATACTACTACTTTTTGTTATTACAGGAAGTGGTATATATTTTGTGTTTCGCCAGATGAATATACCAGTAAAGACAAACCCAATCATTCCTACTTATGATAAATATAACTACGGCAGTGCAGATACTGCAAAAATTGTAGATTTCGGCACTCAACCTAATTCAATTTTTACAAGCGAAAGTCTGTTTCATGATAGGATACTTCAAGAACAATTGGCAGCAGAAGGATGGAAATTACGTGAACACCGTTATCGCAATGGATATGACATGATTCCTTATACAGATGGTCGTCTTGATGTGATGGTACTCGGTGATATACCAGCTTTGGTTGCAATAGATAAATACAAAATTGGAATCTTTGCAGTCTGTAGACAGGGTTACAATACCATCATTGCAAATCGTAGACTCACGCCTTCAGAACTCAAGGGACTTCGTGTAGGATACTCTCCCAATACCACAGCCCATTTTACCTTAGATAGTGCACTTCAATCTGTTAATCTTACTATTAACGATATAATTTCAGTCCCCATGACGCCAGATGTGATGGAAGCAGCTTTACACAATCATAAAGTTGATGCGATTGTTTCATGGGAACCAACATCCTCTAGAATTCTTACAATTAAAAGCTATTCTGCAATATCTACCTCTTATGGATTTTCATACATAGCAATTAATCTCGATTTTGCAGCCTCTCATCCCAATCTACAGAAGGCTATCCTATCCGCTGTCGTTAGGGCTACTAAGTGGGCAAGATTAAATGAAGAAAATATCCGTACTAACCTCTTGTGGGATCGTAAAGCAGCCATCATTTTTTTTGGATATTCTCCAGTTGAAGCAAATGCAAAATGGATAAATTTATTACGCAAAGAAACCATTGATAATCCCTCCTTCCCAATGCTTCCTCTCAATTTTAACGATGAGGAAGGACTTTTACATCAACAATTTAAGTTTTTGAAAAAAAATAATATTCTTCCTATCAGTGCAGAATGGAAAAAAAATTCTGATAGATTTAATATACAATTTCTCCCTGAAGTAATTAAAGAGAGTAAAATTTGGCAGATTGATAGTTTTGATTATGCCACAGAAAAACTCTACCAAGAAAAAGAGAGCGTTCAATGAAATTTAATATATTTCCTGTTAGTTTAAGAAATCGTATCATTCTTGGATTCTGTTCCCTTATTCTTTTGTTCCTTAGTATCATGATAACAGTTGAAATTGTGGGGATACCAGGTACTGTCAACAGAGGAAAATTTGTCATGTATCGAGCTAAAACTCTAACTGACATGGAAATTGTATCTGGTCTTCTTAGTCAACGAATATCAAGTTGGTTTAAAGAACGCCGTATTGATATTGATGGATTGGTAACATCTTACTTATTGCGCAAGACAATTGAAAACAAGGGCAGCCAATCCAAAAGCGAACTCATAAATGAACTCAACTCTTTTTTAACAAGTCATGCCGATTTTGAATCTGTTGCAATCTTTGATTATAAAGATGCTTCTGTTATAGCCTCAATTGGAAATTTTGCAGGTATTAAAAATGCTACTGATATAGCCATAGGTAGTGACAAGTTTTCTAAACTTATTATACCAGGTTATCAGGAAACAATAGATATTTGCCATCCATTTGACAAAAAACCTCATCTTCGAATTATTCGGCAGGTATTTTCTCCATATACGGACAAGATTATTGCTATTCTTGTGACAGAGAGTGCTATTGAAAATGCTTTACGCGAACGAATCTGGTCAATCACCAGTAACCTTTCTAAAGACTGGCAATGTATTATTGCTACCTATTTTGGAGGGATTCTTATTCAATTTGATGAAAATATATCGAATAACAATACTAAGAACGAATTCATTCCCGAAATTGAGGTATTCTCACCTATAAATCTTGCTATTGCAGGAATTGAAGGTTCATACGATGGTCTTGATCAAAATAAACATCATGTTTTAGCCTTTCATCGACAGATTAAAATTGATCACGGCATTGCTATGGCTCTCGTCCTCAAGATAGATCGCAATATAGCACTCAAACCAGCTTGGGAAGACCTCTACCGTCAATTTACACTCTGGCTTTTCATGTTCATAGCAGGGATTGGGCTTTGTATTTTTCTTGCAAAACAAATATCTATGCCAATTAATCAATTAGTTACTGTTGCCCGCAAAATAGAATCAGGAGATCTTACAGCACGAATCTTTGTAACAGACCAGTCTGAGATAGGCAAACTTGGTACAGTTTTTAACGGAATGGTTGCGAGGCTTCAGGCTTGGCATATGGATTTGGAAAAACAAGTTTTTAACCGTACTCGCGAATTGCAAGCTCTTTCTGCTCGGCAAAATGCAATTCTTACTGCTGTCCCAGATATTATCATGGAAGTTGATACCAATAAAGTTTATACATGGTCAAACAGTGCAGGGATAGAATTTTTTGGCAAAGATGTTATTGGTAAAGAAGCATCATATTATTTTGTGGGCGAACAACAAACCTATAAAATAATTAAACCTTTATTTGAAGGTGCAGAAAAAGCAATTTATATCGAAAGCTTACAAAGACGAAAAGATGGCGAGATTAGGCTTTTGGCATGGTGGTGCAAGGCAATTATAGATGAACGAGACACTGTAATAGGCTTATTATCAACGGCTCATGACATTACAGATCGTAAAAAGGCTGAGGAAAAAATTATACAATCCCTCAACGAAAAAGAAACTCTTCTTCGTGAACTTTATCATAGAACTAAAAATACGATGCAGGTAATTCACAGTATGCTTATGCTTCAGGCTTTTAAATTTCCAACAAATTTAGAACTTCAAAAATTAGTAAAAGATACTCAAGATAGAATTCAAGTAATATCGCTTGTACATCAAATGCTTTATAAAAGTCGGGATTTATCTCAAATTTCTATTAAACAATATATAAATGAACTCTCTGTTTTAATTATTAAAAGTTTTGGGGTACCTGACGATAAAATATCGTTAAATATTAAAATTGATGATCTGTATTTTCTACTCGATACTGCAATCCCTTTAGGATTAATTTTAAATGAACTTATGACAAATTCATTAAAATACGCTTTTCCAGATGATAGAAAGGGTATAATTACTATAATTCTAAAAAAGAGTCAATCAGATAAAAATGTATTAAATTATTCCGATAATGGCATCGGTTTTCCAGATGGGTTTGATTTTGAAAATCAAAGCACATTGGGTTTAAAACTGATTTATAGTATTGGTGAGCAACAAATGATGGGAAAAGTAGAAATGAAAAATGCTAATGGTGTTAGCTGCTTAGTAGAATTTTCAAATAATTTTTATAAAATAAGGATTTAATATGGAAAATTCAATAAAATTTCTTTTAGTAGAAGATGAAGTGATAAATGCAATGCTTATGAAAATGCAATTAGAAAAAACAGGATACAAAGTCACTCATCATGTTACAACAGGTGAGAATGCGATAATAAGTTCAAAACAAAATCCACCAGATATTATTTTGATGGATATTAGATTAGCAGGTGAAATTGATGGTATTGAAGCTGCTGAGATAATTAAATCTCAATCTAATATTCCAATTATATTTATTACTGGCTATGATGATCTTACTATAAGGAAAAGAGCAGAAAAACTTAACCCATTAGAATATTTAATAAAACCACTTGTAATAGACAAATTAAAAACAATTATTGATGCTTATTTTATTAAACCAGATAATATCTTTTGTGGTTAAAAAAAATTCAACAATTTCTAACAATATGCAAATTTATTCAAATCATAAATAACCTTTAAGCCTTTTAGACTCAAAGAATAATCAATAATATCAAAAATATTATCGTATGCAAATATTCTACTAAATCCTCCAGTGCCTACTTTTAGGTAGTCTTTAAAACCAACTTCTTGAGCAAGTTTTTGAATCATTCCTGTCATTGCATAGTAGTTTGAAAAATAAACACCAGCCTCAATTGACTCTGCTGTATTATCTGTTAAAAGGTATTCTTTTTTTTGAATACTAATCGCTGGAAGTCTTGAAGCTTTTTCTGTTAGAGCCTGTGTTGCAGTAAGGATACCAGGAACTATTGCCCCTCCAATGTATTTGCCATCATTCGTTAAAACATCTAAAGTTGTCGCAGTCCCCATGTCTACTATAATAGCATTTTTTTTATACAATTTGTAAATACCAGATGCGTTTACAAGCCTATCGCTTCCAACTTCTTTTGGATTTTTGTAACAATTAACAATACCAATATCTATTTTGTCATTCACTTCGATTATATCCGAGTTAAAATAATCACAAAACATATCTTTTATTCTACCGTTTAATGGTGGAACAACAGACGAAAAAATCATACTTTTTATTTGTTTTGGGTTAATTTCTTTAATTTTTAAGAAATTTAATATAAAAAGAGCGAGTTCATCGCTTGTTATATTTAATCTTGTGAAAAACCTTATGCTGTGATTTACTTGGTAGTTTGCTGGTTCATTAAATAAAACTCCAATTTCAATATTTGTATTCCCAACATCTAAAGCTAAAATCATTCTAATTCCTTAAAAATCTATGCTTCTAAAAGTTCGTGGATAAGCAATTACATCTCTGATATTTTGCATACCACTAACAAATTGGATAACCCTTTCAAAACCAAGCCCAAAACCAGAGTGAGGGACAGTCCCAAATTTTCGTAACTCAAGATACCACCAATAATCTTTTGGCTCTAATTTTAACTCTTCGATTCTTTTAACGAGTTTAGTGTAGTTTTCTTCTCTTTGACTCCCACCTATGATTTCGCCAAGTCTTGGTACCAAAACATCCATTGCTCTAACTGTTTTATTATCATCGTTTAGTTTCATATAGAATGCTTTTATATCTTTTGGATAATCTGTTACAATCACTGGCTTTTTATAAACAATTTCTGTAATATATTTTTCGTGTTCGGCTTGAAGATTGATTCCCCATTGGACAGGGTATTCAAAATCAACTTTTGCCTTTAAAAGTTCGTTTACAGCATCTGTATAAGTAATCCGTGCAAAATCTTCTTTTATAATATTTTGTAAATTTGCAATTACAGTATTATCAATCCTTGTATTAAAAAAGTCCATATCATCAGGGCATTTTTCGAGAATGTATTTAAAAATGTATTTTAAAAATTCTTCTGCTATATCCATATTTCCTTGTAAGTCACAGAATGCTATTTCTGGCTCAACCATCCAAAACTCAGCTAAATGTCTTGTTGTGTTACTATGTTCTGCTCTAAAGGTCGGTCCAAAAGTATAGATATTTCCTAAAGCACAAGCATAAGTTTCACCTTCAAGCTGACCACTTACAGTTAGAGACGCTTTTTTACCAAAAAAATCTTTTGTGTAATCAATTTTTCCTTCGTTTGTAGGAATATTCTCTAAAGGAAGAGTTGTCACTTGAAACATTTCGCCAGCACCTTCACAATCAGATGCAGTAATTATTGGATTATGAAAATATATAAAGCCTTTTTCTTGAAAAAAACTATGTATTGCAAAACTTAGTGCATTACTCAATCTCGCAACTGCACCAAAAGTATTTGTTCTTGGTCGAAGATGAGCTATTTCTCTCAAATACTCAAAACTATGCCGTTTTTTTTGCAAAGGAAATTGATCAGGGTCTGCTTCACCAATTATTTTAATAGAAGAAACTTTCAACTCAACAGACTGGTTTTTGCCTTGAGAGCAAACTAAAACTCCTTTAAGTTCAACACTCGCACCAGTTGTCGTTTTTTGCATAATGCTTTCATAATTTGGAATGTTATTTTCTAGGACGGCTTGTAAGTTTTTAATTGTAGAACCATCATTTATCTCTAAAAAGCTAAAATTTTTTGACTCTCTTTTTGTCCTAACCCATCCATAAACTACTATTTCTTCATTAGATGGATTTTGTAAAATAATTTCTTTTATTCTTTTGTTTAACATATATTTTCCTATAACACGGATTTACACAGATTTTATTAGATTGGCACAGATGGTGTTAAAATCTGTGTAATATCTCTCTAAATCAGTGCTAATCTGTGTTATAGATAAAAGATTTTATAAAAAAAGTCAAGTTATTAAATAAATTATTAACAATTCAATTTATCATAAATAGAAACTTTATGATTTTTTTATTTTATCATTGACAAACTATCATTAGTTAATCTATACTGCAATAAACTTTTGGATATTAAGGATAAAAAGTATAAAAGTGGTTGATTTAAATTTATTTAATTATACAAAAACAGAAAATTTTTCTACTAAGCAAAAGATATTTTTTACATCTATTTACTTATTTTCTAAAAATGGCATTAATGGCGTCTCAATAAGAGAAATAACAAAAATCGTAGGTATAAAAGAAAGCTCATTTTATAATCATTTTAAGAATAAAGATGCTCTTGTGAATGAAATAATTAATCTTTTTATACATAAATTTAATAGAAATATATCCAATGAAAAAAAGATTGAAAATATTCTTTCTGAAAAATCGTTGAAAAAAATATTAATATTTTTATATGTATCTGTTTTTAACTCTTTAGACAAAAAAATGATAGAAGTAACTAAAATAATGATTATTGAAGAATTTAGAAACAAAAATGTAAAAAAAGCATTGAAATTTATATATTCAAAGAATTTCAGGATAATAAAAACAATTTTTTCTAATCTTATTGATAAAAAAATAATACCTTATTGTGATATTGATATAATTTCATTAGAATTTATCTATCCATTGACAAGTTTTATAATAGAAACTATCATTAGAGAAGAAGATGGTATTATTCATTTTGATATTGAAAAAATATCAGAATATTTATCTTTTTTTGAAGGATTGATATTAAAAGGAATAAACAATTCAAATTTAAAATTAATTAATGATAATTTAGTGAATTCTCTCATTAACGAATTAATAAAAACTGAAAATAGAAATTTAACAACAAAAGAACAAATTTTTGAAATAGCAACAGATTTATTTTACGAACATGGATTTAATGGTGTATCAATAAGAGATATAACAAAAAGCGTTGGGATAAAAGAAAGTTCTTTTTATAATCATTATACTAATAAAGAAGAATTGATTAATACTGTAATAAATTATTACAAAAATGCAAGCCTAAAAGACCTTCCTCTTTTTTCGGATGAATTTTTGCTTGTTTACATAGATAAAATTGGTCTTGAAAATTTTTTTTGGGTTGCTCATAAATATAATTATGAACTTCGAGGTGGAAAATCATTAACCAAACTAACAAGAATTTTAGTTTCCGAATGTTTAATTAATGAAAAAGCAAAAGAAGCTGGACTTGAATATTTTTATAATCTATATTATGATTTTATGGAAAGAATATTTAATCTAATGATAAAAAATAAACTTTTGAAACCAATAAGTACTAATTTAATTACAACTCAATATATTAGAACTATGTTTACTTTTATATTTGAACTAGAATTAACTAAGTGTAAAGGTTTAGATATTGAAAAAGTTAATCAAAAAATAAAAAATCATATCCAATTTTTCTGTGCAATGTTTCGTTATAGTACGGATTAAATTACAATCTTTTAGTGTCCTTTATGGTTTATTTATTGTTTGTTTCTTTAAATATAAATTTCAATTACTGTATAATTTCAAAAAACTACAAAAAATATCAATTTTCTATTTTATATTAAATCTATAATTAAATAATAAGTCAAATTTGATTGATATAGTTGAAATTTTGTAATTTTGACTTCAATAAAAGACAATGATTCTCTTTTTGATAAATAGAAATTACCTCTAATTCTTCAATTTTCATTCAAAATCCACCTAATTTTCGTAAATTAAATAATTTTTAATATTTTTTTAAAAAAATTCTTATTTTTTTTTATTTTTTTGTTGACAAACTAACATTAGTTAGTTATTATTATAACAACTAACTAATGTTAGTTCTTCTAAAAAAGAAAGGAGGTTTGCTGATATATTTAAAAGGATAAATCGTTCTACGTATTTGTAGACATGGCATTATTTATTAATAGAATGCTTAAATTAAGGAGAAATTGTATGTATAATTTCAAGGAAGAGCAAGTAAATTTATTTTCAAATTTAGTTATCAATAATATCCAAATGGTATCATCTTTGAGTAAAATGCAGTTACTTGATATTCAAAACGACGATATAAAAGAACAGATTAAATTATTTACTAGTAGAATATTAACAGCAAATCTTATCCAAAAATTTTACTGTCAAATAAATAATTACAAACAAATAGATATTTATGATTGTTTTGTAGAATTAATTAAAATAATGAGGTCTATTTATTCAATTAATATTTCTGTGAATATTGAATGTAGAATTAAGTTTATCGATGTTAATTTTTTAAATTCTATAATGATGATTACTAATGAATTATTAATAACTTCAATTTCACATCGAGAGCAAAAAGAAAATAATGAAAATATTTATATTTCTTTTTCTCAATTAGAAAATAACTACATTTTATTGTATAAGGATAATTTTGTAGATTATAAGATTTGTACAATGAAACAGGGTGGTTTAAATCTAATTGATGGTTTAATTAACCAACATTTTGGTAAAATAAAATATTTTACTGAGGATCAAGGGGTAAAATTAATAATAAACATTCCAACTATATAACAAAATTAAAAGGAAAAATTATGTCATCTAATAAGAGTATAGCAAATAAAATAATTTTAATAATAACTTCTGTAAGTGCTATAATTATTTTAATTACACTTCCTTTGTCGATGATAAGGCTATATAATAAATTAAAATTCACTGTTGGTGAAGATTGCAAGGAAGTAGCAAGAAAAACGTCTGAAAATTTAAAAGTCCCAATGTGGAACTATGATAATGAATCTACAAAAAATATTATTTTACAGGAAATAAAAAATTCATATATTTATGCAATAATAATTAAAGATAAAAATAATGTGATATTATCTGGATTATATAAAGATGATAATAAAATCAAAGATTTAACTAAGATACATTTTATAAAAGAAAAATATATTCATAAAAAAATTACTTGTAATATAGTAAAGGATGAAGACCATATTGGCGTTTTGGAAATATATATTGATAGAAATTATATCAAAAAAATTTTATTTGAGGCTATGATAGATCAATTGCTACAAACCTTATTCTTTATTATGATTGTTTGTGTCTGTGTTTATATATTTATAAAACGCTCACTTATTAAAGCTATAAATGAAGTAGTCGCTACATTCAAAAATATTTCTACTGGAAAAGGCGATTTAACAGTAAAAATACAAAATATTCATAATGACGAAATTGGAGAACTGAGTAGTTATTTTAATTGTTTTATTGAGTATCTTTCTAATATGATAAAAAAAATAAGAAATGTAACAGGACAAAATTCTTTAGTAAGTCAAAATCTTGCAAGATCATCAGAAGAAACTTTTGTATCATTAGAAGAAATAAGAAAAAACATTCAAAATATGAGAGATAAAATAAATTTACTCGATACTGAAATTGTTAATCTAAATAATAACACCAATAATGTAAATAAATTTGTACTAAATGTAAATAATATAATTTCAACACAGGCAAATTCTATTACTCAATCATCTAGTGCTATCGAAGAAATGGCATCTTCTATAAAAAATGTATCTTCTATAACAGATATAAGGATTAATCTAATAAATAAATTAGAAAAAATGTCAATAGAAGGTGAAGATACGATGATAGAAACAAAAGATGCTATCATTGATGTAGCAAAACACACGAATAGTATTCAAGAATTACTAAATGTAATAAATAATATTGCTTCTCAAACAAATCTTTTGGCAATGAATGCGGCAATTGAGTCTGCACACGCAGGAGAATATGGCAAAGGTTTTTCAGTTGTATCAGATGAAATACGAAAACTTGCAGAAAACACATCTTTTCATTCAAAAGAAATATCTAATTCTTTAAAGGATATTATTAAAAGTATTTCAATGCTTACCTCTAAGGTTGAATTGAGCGGAGATTATTTTAAAAAAATTGTTACTGATATAAAAGAAATTTCATCAAGTTTTCTTGAAGTAAAAACTGCTATGGGTGAATTAAATGTCGGTAGTAATCAAATACTAAACTCTTTAAAAAATTTAAATAAAGTATCAGGAGAATTAGAAAATTTATCTTCAAAAATGACTGACAATATTAACAATATATCTGTATCCGTTAATACAATAAGTATGATTTCTAATGACAATACAAATGGAATGGAAGAAGTTAATATTGGAATAAACGAAATATTTAAAGCGATCGGTACAATATCAGAAGAAGGCAACAAAAATGTTGAAAATACAAGTGAAATAGAAAAATTGATTTGTGAATTTAAAACGGCTTAAAAATAATAAAATCATTAATTTGTTCAAGTGAAATGTTATACTGTCCTAAAAAACAATGAGAAATAAAATAGAAGGAATTGATAAAACAATTTAAACTGTCACTCAAAGTGGCTATAAAAATTCAAAACTAACTAATATTATTTACTCATTAGTTTAGTAGATTTAAGACTATCTAAGAAACAAAAGTTTCAATTTAATATTTAGGAGGATAAATATGAGTCTAAATCATACATCAGAGACTGCATTAATAACAACATCATTACGAGCTTTATCAAATTATGAAGAAAATACAATAATAAGGTCTAATGATAATTTAGCTGAATTATTTTTACCAGATGAAAGAAAAATTCCATTAAAAAACAAAAATTCAAGAGAAATGATTAAAAATTCAATTCCTGCTGGAATGTATGAATATGTAATTGCAAGAACAAAATATTTTGATAATATTTTTATTGATTCTTTAAAAAATAATATTCCACAAATAGTTTTTTTGGGTGCTGGTTATGACACAAGACCTTATAGATTTAAAGAATTAATTAAAAATACACAAATTTTTGAATTGGATACAAAACCTACTCAAGATAATAAAATTAAGATTCTACAAAAAAACAAAGTAGACATTAACAAAAATATAAAGTTTGTACCAATAGATTTTGAAAAAGACGATCTTATACAAACATTATCAAGTAATGGTTTTGATAAATCTCAATTAACTTTATTTTTGTGGGAAGGTGTAACTTTTTACTTATCAAAAAATACTGTAATTAGTATGCTCAAATTATTACGAAATAATTCAGGAAAAAAAAGTAAAATTTGTTTTGATTTTCAAACATTGATAAATGGTAAAACTTTAATAAATACAGAGTTAGAAGATGAAACTATAAAATTTGGAATAGAGCTAACTAAAATTAAAACTTTTATCGAAGAAAATGGCTATGAAATTGTAGAATACATTACTGCTAAGGATATGGAGAAAAAATTTCTTACTTTAGAATACGGCGAATTGTTTGGAAAAATAATACCAATTATGAACTTTTTATTAATTGAGAATAGATAATAATGAGGGTATTAAAATGAAAATAATAGGTATTTATAGCAGTGCCAATGCTAAAGGCAACAGTGCAACCATTCTTCGTGAAGCATTAATAGGTGCAAAATTAGCTAAAGCTGAAGTAGATGAAATTGCATTATCTAAATCAAACATAGGTTTTTGCAAAGCTTGTATGTATTGCGTAAGAAAAGGTAAATGTCTTCAAGATGACGATTTTGAAGACATTTGTAAAAAAATCTTAGATGCAGACGGAATAATTTTTAGTTCGCCAACATTTTCGTGTGCACCAAATATAGTTATGAAAAACTTTATAGAACGATTGAAATTATTTAAATATATTGCATCTTCAACACTTGGTGGAAAATATATAATTGGGCTTTCAACAGCAAAAAGTTTTGGAGCAAATAAAACAGCCAAATATTTAGCAAGTATCGGAATTGGTAGTATATATATAAAAAGTCATATTACTGGAACATTAGGAGTTTTACTCAGGGATGGTAAAACAATTAATGATATGCCAAACTATTTAAAAAAAGCAAGGGCATTAGGAACAAAAATGGTTAAAGATTATAATAAAAAAGTACTTATTCACTAAATGCTTTTTTTTCAAAAATATTAAATCCTGTGGGATTATTAAAGAATAAGGAGGACTTAACAAATTATGAAATTAAAAACACTTATTGGTGCAGGTGACCATATAATGGGCTTTACTCTGCCATTTGCTATTATTGGGATTATTATGAATATAATCTATCCTCAATTTTTTACAATGAATATGGGGTTTTTGAGGATAATTTTAGGATTTATTTTCTTATTAACAGGCGTTCCGATTTGGCTCATATCAGTAGTTCAATTAATTATCTATATTCCTAAAAATAAACTTATTACAACAGGTCCATTTGCAATCGTATTACATCCGATCTATTCATCTGTGGCTATTTTGGTTATTCCAGGAGTTAGTTTTCTTTTTGACACATGGGTTGGATTTGGAATAGGGATAATTCTCTATATTTTTTCTCGTATCTTCTCAGTTAAGGAAGATAAAAAGCTTAATGATATTTTTTCTAATGAATATCAATTATATCGATCTAAAGTTCTGTTGCCATGGCTTTAATAAATATAGAAAATACATTGTGCTATACAAAGTAAAGAATATTAAACTAAATGTATTTATGAAGATGTAGAATATGAAATAGTTTCATTAAGTGATTATAATTTACAAACAAGTAAGAATTATAAAGGGATATGAATGTATTATATGGCATTTATAAAGGTCATATAAAATAAAAAATAAGAGGTGATAAAATGAAGATAAAATATATTGTAATAATTTTAGTGCTATTTTCAACAATAGGGCATGCTAAAACAATGAACTATATATATCATGGTCCTGAAACTCCAAATGATACCAGATTTATTTACGAATGGGAACTTTTAAAAATGGCTTTAGAAATAACTAAAGATTCCTATGGAGGTTATGTTATGAAGCCTTCAGAAAAAATAATGAACGGACCTAGACGGGATGCTGAACTAATGAAAGACTCAGGTGTTGTTACTATTGTTTTGGGAATTGGGACAGAGGAGAGAGAAAATTTATTGACCCCCGTAAGAATTCCTCTGGACAAAGGATTGCTTGGATACAGGGTCTTTTTAATCAATAAAAAAGACAAGAATAAGTTTTCGCAAATAAAATCTTTAGATGATTTAAAAAAGCTTACTCTCGGACAAGGATTGGGATGGGGAGATATAAAAGTATGGGAAGCAAATGGATTTAAAGTGATGGTCGGAACTAATTATGACGGACTATTTAATATGATCCAAACCAGTCGTTTTGATTTTTTTCCGCGAGGTATTTTGGAAATAGTCGATGAATATGAGACAAGAAAAGAATTTATTCCTGAAATGGAAATTGAAGAATCCATTCTGGTATATTATCCTTGGCCGCGTTACTTTTTTTGTGCGAACTCACCTGAGGGAAAAATGCTCGCAGAGAGAGTTGAGGTTGGTTTGTTAAAAATGATTGATAATGGAGAATATAATAAGATATTTGAAAAGCATTATGGCTATATCTCAAAGAAACTCAATCTAAAAAATCGAAACCTATTTAAAATTACGAATCCTTTGCTAAGCTCAAAGACTCCTTTGAAGAATTCAAAACTATGGTATGACATTGGACAACAATGAAAATGATACTGTTAAAAAAATAGAAAAGAAATAGGCAAGGCGTGTATCGGAATGCAAAGCGTGAGTATCGCTACGGTATTACGCCTTTGTAGATTTAAAACAAAGATATGTAGAGTTTAATTAAATTGAGAATTAAAACAATGTTGAAGTGCAATTTTTAATGGTAAATAAGTGGTTTATGTAGAATATTCAAAAAAATATTTGGAAAAGGCGTTCATTACATGGGTTGGATTTGGAATAGGAATAATTTTATATTATTTTCATCGTGTATTTGATAGTTCAAAGTAATTATTAAGGAGATATTATTCTGATTGACTTTTGAGACACAATTTGGCATATATCAAAAATTGATGAAATTGGTAATAATTTCATCAATTTTAGGTATATTAAATAATACCTCTATAAATTATAACAAAAGGCAAGGAGTTTTTAATAGATTATTAAAACTTCTTGCGTTTCTTTAGGAAATAAAATAAATTTTGTCATTTATGATAATAGAGAAATAATCTTTATTAATTCTTTAGAAATATTTAAGGAGTATGAATATGTCAGAGAAAAAAATTATCATGGTCTTAATGTTTTGTATCTTTATAGTATTAAATTGTTTAAGTCAAAATACTAGTGATATTGATGCTATTCAAAAAACGGCATTAGATTACATCGAAGGTTGGTATGATGGAGATGTAGTTAGAATGGAAAGAGCATTACATCCAAATTTAATAAAAAGAATGATTACCAATCCTAATTCAGAATACAGTTTGTTGAATGAATTAAATAAAGAAAAAATGATTAATTATACAAATGCAGGTGGGGGTAAAAGGATTCCTAAAAATAGTTATAAAATAGAAGTGAAAATTTTAGACATAAATAACAATATTGCATCAGTAATGACTAAATCTCAATATATAGATTACTTACATTTAGCAAAATTTAATAATAAATGGGTTATAATAAACGTACTTTGGGATATTAATAAAAATAAAGAATAAATAATGGTAACCTTTGGACAATAATCTAATGAGTTTTTGGCTATCACACTTTTTGGTTTGGTGTGATTTGTTTTAAAAATTCGTTAGGTTATAATTGATATAATTTTAAAGAATTAAGGAATTTTAATTTAAATGGAGATTAAACAATGCTTTTGAATAAAGAACAAATTATGGAGATAATGAAAAACGAAAAGTATCCTTTAACATTAAAATATGATCCTGAATGGATAATTGAAAATCAAATGGGATCACATTGTTTGTGGTTACAAGAATCATTAGTTCAAGTAATGGATATAAAACCAAATATGCGTATTCTTGATTTGGGATGCGGAAAGGCTATAAGTTCTATTTTCTTAGCAAAGGAATTTGGGGTTCATGTTTGGGCTAATGATTTATGGATAAGTGCCTCTGAAAATTGGGAACGTATTCGTAAAGCTGGTGTTGAGAATTTAGTTTATCCTATTCATGCAGAGTCTCACAAGTTACCGTATGCTGATAATTTTTTTGATGCGATTGTAAGTATAAACTCAATACAATTTTATGGAACAGACCAGTTATATTTAAAAAATCATCTTGTTAAATATGTTAAGTCTGGTGGACAAATAGGTATTATTGTACCAGGTCTTTACAATGAATTTGATGGTAACATACCTGAATATATAAAACCTTATTGGGAGAATGATTTTTATACATGGCACTCGCCTCAGTGGTGGAGTAATCATTGGGGAAGAACAGAACTTGTTGATATTGAAATTGCAGATACACTTCCAGATAATGAAGGTTACGAGATTTTTCGTAAATCAGAGATGATGGTAAATTCTGAACATAAGCTAGTTCTTGCTGATGAAGGTAGAAATATAAGCTTTGTAAGAATTATTGCAAGAAAAAAGTAATATTCTATAAGGAGAATATAATTTAATACTATAGATTCTTATTGACTATTTAGTAAATTATAAATAAATTTAAATGATAAAAGTTTTATTTTATTAAACTTTTGACATAATCAAAATAAATTTTAGGAGGGAAATATGAAATTAAGAATTTTATTTTTAATCATTACTTTTCTATCAACTATTATGATTTTTTCTCAAAACCAAAAACAATTGGTTATAGTATTTGAGAATTACCCACCAAATACTTTTATTGAAAACAATATTCCTGTAGGAACAGAGTTAGATATAATTAAAGAAACCCTCAGTCTTATGAATACAACTGTTGAATTTAAAGAATTTCCATGGGCAAGATGTATGGCTATGGTAAAGAATGGAGATGCGGATGGCATAACCCCTATTTTTAAAACAAAAGAAAGAGAAACATTTTTATTTTACCCTGAAGAATATACTACTTATGAAATAAACTCTCTTTTCAAACCCAAAGATAGTAAAATAGAATATAAAGGCAATCTCGAAGAAATTAAAAACTATACTATTTGTGTAAAATCAGAAACAAGTTACGGAGAAATGTTTGATAAGTTTAAATTTCTAAAAAAAGAAATTGTTTCAGATCAGATAACAATAATAAAAATGGTTGCTGGTAAAAGAACTGATTTTGGAGTTGGACCTGTACAGGTTATGACTTATATGGCTAAAAAAGATAATTATTTATCCAAAATAGAATTTGTAACTCCAGAATTGAGTAAAGACCCATTATTTGTTGCATTTTCAAAGGCAAAAGATAAAAATCACGAGTTATTAGCTAAAGAATTCTCTATAAAGTTAAAAGAATTCAAAAAAACAGATAAATATCAAAAAATACTAAAAAAGTATAATTAAGGATAAATTTTACCACAAAGATCACGAACTATACAAAAAAAATTCTAATAAAAAGTATTGTAAAATTGACATATAGTATTTTTTTGTTAAATTTTATTCCATTATTCGTGAACTTTGAGATTTATTTTATTAAATAATACTATTAATAATTGAAAATCATTTTTCATCCAATAAATTTAACCTATCAAAAAATTATCGGGTAGCCAAAAAAACTGTATGTTGAAAAAAAATAAAAAAAATGATAAATTATAACACATATTAGCACAGATTATTTCAGAGTACACTGATTATGATGGTTTTTGTTTAAATTATTTTTTCCTTCTGTATCTTTACTCATTTTATACCAACCAGCATAATCAGTACAAATCTTTTTTAATCCGTCTAAATCCGTGTTATAAGGAAGGGCTTATGTTAAAAAAAATCATGATTATTTTTATTGTTATCCAAATTTTTAATATTTTTTGTGATGAAAAAAAATATCCTATTATTTATATACCTGGTATGTTTGATAACGGCAATGATTTGACAAAAGATAATTTACTTGTAAAAGATTGCAATGATAAAGACGGTTTTTATTACCAAAATTATTTTAACGAAACTTACAATTATGAAAAAGAAGAATTATTATGCTCTTCAAATATTGTCGGTGGAAAATACCAAAGGTTTATTGTGGCAAATTCGATTGGCAATTATAGGACGAATATTGCCTTAGATTTGATGGCACAAAGATTATTTTGTCTCTTAGAAGGTAAAGCTCCAAAAAATAAAAACTACACGATACTTACCAATCATAAAGGAAACGATTATTCAGGGTTTTGTAAAAGGGATGGCAAAGAGATTTATTTTCAAGGTTTAATTGAAGAAGTTTTTGCAAAATATGGAAAAAAAGTTTATTACAAAAACGGTCAAGGCAAAAAAAGAGTCGTTTTAGAACCAAAAGAAAATGATACAAATATTTCTTTCTATGAAAACAAAGATGGTTACTTTTTAGACTATAAAGAAATTAAGTTTAATTTTATAACACATTCAAGCGGTGGCTTAGCTTTACGAGAATACATTAGGCTATTAAAAAAAGAAGGCAAAAATATTCCAATAAATTTAATTGTAAATTTATCTGTACCTCAACAAGGAGCAAGACTTACTCTAAATTTAAAACGTGGTTTTTCTCGATTGATAGAAGAAGCGATAAAAAGTTTTGCTAAAAAAGAGGATGGATTTGTAAATATAGAAAAAGATGGACAAGTTATTCAATATTCTTACAAAGACTTGATGAAAAAAACAAGAGTAGAAATGATGTTTGGGGACAATATTTCTGCAAAAATTATACGAGAAATACTTGGAGGTTATATTTATTACTTTATACCTTTTGATGGAAGAGAGAGAGTTTTGGGGACTGACCCTGCATTGTACGATTTAAATCCAACTCACAATTTTATAAAAAAATTGAATAAAGAAGAAATCCCAGAAGACATAAAAATATACAATTTTAGGGTAAAACACCCTTACGCAAAAATGTTTGCCTCAATTGGAAAATATGTAGAACTTGATCTAAACGATGGGGCTGTTGATTATAGAGATACTTCTTTGGAAAACATACCAAATTTTAGTAAACTGAAGATTAAAAATATAGATGTGGAACAAGCTAACCACATCCCTATGCCTTATATCAAACCACTTTTTGAGTTAAGAGAAACTGTAGAAAAATTTTATCCAGTTTTAAGCCTTCTACTCAAAGAAAAAGAATCAAAAGAAGACGGGGTTTCTATAGTACAAGCTTTAATTAGTTCAATCACATTAGAATTTGGTCTTGATCTAAAAAAGTTTATGAAAGAAGAAAATTATTCCGTAATCGACTATTTCGCAGAACATCCAGTGAATTTTGAGTAAAATTAAGTTGTTTTAAACAAAAGACCTGTCAGGTTTCAAAAACCCGATAGGTCTGACTTTATTTTGATAATATAACCAGATTAAATCATGTAAATATATACAGTAATAACAATTAAATTTTAGAATTTTTGACAAATCAAAAACTTTTTGGTATATCTAAAAAAATTATTGACTATTTAAGGGGAAAATTAAGAAATAAATGATATAAATGTATAGTTTGTATTTTATTATTATCTCGAATATGTTTTGATTGAAAACTCGTTTCCCAATCTGCACATTTTGTCTCTAATAGGTTATAACTATTTGTATCGAATTTAAAATCTTTTATTTTATCTTTTAATTTTAAAATTATTTTATTAATGTCTCCATCTACAACAAAACCAATCATTCCAGCAAATTGTTCATCTTTAGCATAAATTGAATTAGTAAATCTTTCAATCCCATCTTCTGTGTATTTTTTTTCTTTATCATCATATTTACCTTTTATATACCGTTCTTCTGCAGAATTCAATCTTTTACATTCAACAACAAATTTGCCATACTTTGAGACAATAAATTCAATATCAGTTCTTTTATTCTCATCATCTCTAATGATTTGATTTTCCGATGTTAAAAAAATAATTTTTGAATTTATCCATTCTTTAAGAAATTCGTTTTTATTCTCTAAATCATAAACAAATTTATTTCTTATTTTATTTTCAATAAAAGTATTAATATCTTTAATCAATTTAACCCTCTGAAAAGAGTCAATAAGAGCCATTAAATACAACTCCTCAATAAGTTGTTTTTGTGATTTATATTTCGATTCAAATCTTAAAAAATTATCACACATTGATTATTCCTTTGGTAATCTCTTAAAAAATTCTCCAATTTCTTCTTTGGCGTCTTTTATTGCTTCTGTTTTTGTCCAGTCTTTTAAATAATTACTTTTAATAATATAAAGTTTATTATTATCATATATTTTCTTTTTTTCCATCTTAAATAAAGACCAATTTAAAAACTCGTCTTTATTATTCTCTGTAACAATTTCAAAAATATTTGAATTAACTTTTTGTGGTTTTTCTTTTTTATTATTTATATCAACTATCTCAAAACATAGATAAGCCCCATAAAATTGATCAATTGAATATTCAGAATTTAAATAATAACCACTTTCTAATATTAGATTAAAAGATTCTCTAAATTTTTTAACATAATCTTCAATGTCTTCGTCATTAACAATATCATTTTTTCGAGTTTGATTTATAAGAAAAAAATCTTCTATTAAATTAATTTCATAGTTTTTTAAATTATATAAATTGTAAACAATGTAGTCTATTTGTTTTTCTATATCTATAATTTCTTTATCATAATCATAATTATCAAAAACATCTTTGTTGTATTTTTTATATTTTTGATTTTCGATTTCAGTAACAAGTTGGGTAATTTTTTTTATTTCTTCATTATCAAAATCAATAATTGGAAATGCCAATAATTTTTCTAAATCTTCATTTCTTAATATACTTCTTTTT
This sequence comes from Spirochaetes bacterium GWB1_27_13, assembly GCA_001829125.1. Classification (GTDB taxonomy): domain Bacteria; phylum Spirochaetota; class GWE2-31-10; order GWE2-31-10; family MWDO01; genus GWC1-27-15. The sequence continues at coordinate 26,474 of MIAN01000048.1, forward strand.
TTTCCTTTGCCCCATTGAACAGAAATATTATACATATAATAACCTATAAATGAAGAATTTAATATTGCAAGATACGGTTTATAATCTTTTATAGTAGATATTTTTAAACAATTAAAATTTCTTTCAAAAAATATTTCTTTTTCAGTATAAGCAAAATCAATTTTTAGTCTGTGTTGTTTTGGTTCAGATTTGTATAAGAATCGGTTTCCACTATATATTTTTTCATCTGGTTTTCTTCTTAATCTTCTATTATAATTATAAATTTTAAGATTACTATAATCTATATAAAAACTTTCAAAATTATAGGAACTTAATAATTTTACATTATTCTCTGGAAAATATTCATCTTTTGAATAACATTCAAATCCAGCACTACATTTTATATCAATCTCTCTATCTCTTTCTATCCATTTTCTTTTTATCAACTGGTAATCTTCCCAATTGCCATTAACAAATATCCTCCATAATATATCTTCTTCGATTAAGTCGGATTGTTTAATTTTTTTTACATCTTTTTCACAATAAGTAATAATTTTTAAAAATTCTGCAAGTTTATCTTGATAAACAGTTATATATTTTATTTCATTTTCTGGATTGTTTTTTTTATCAAAGATTAAAATTGCTGCTGGATAATCTGCATTCTCAAATATTTTTATTTTTAATAATTCAAAATAATATAATAGATTGTAAGTTTCTAAAAAGTTTTTTCTAAATTTTTTTGCTTTTAAATTATAAAAATTTGAATTATTAACAATCATACCAATTATACTATCTTCATTAGACCAATCATTTATCTTTAATAAAAAAATCTGGGATTGCTGATAATCTGATATTTTATCTTTATAAATTTTATTTATTTTACTTCTATAATTTTTGTCTTTTTTATCTATACTTCCCCAAGGAGGATTGCCGACTATACAATCAAATTTCATGTCATTAAAAATCGATTCAGTTAAAGAATTTCCTTTAATTAAATTCTCATTAATAAGATTTGGTAATCTTATTTTATTTTCTTTAATCATATTTTTAAGAATTTCTGGGTTTTCATCCTCAAATAATGCAAGATATAAGCTAAAAGAAGCTATTTTTAAAGCATAGCTATCTTTATCAATATCAATACCAAAAATTGAATTTTTTAATATATTAATTTTTTTTATAATATCAATTTGTTCAGTCTTTTTATAATTTTCGATTATCTTTTTATAAGATTCCACAAGAAAAGAACCAGAACCGCAAGATGGGTCTAAAACCTTAATATTTTTAGAATATTTTAACTTTTCTTTAACAGTAAAACCCAAAACAAAATCAATTATAAATGTTGGAGTATAATAAACGCCTGTTTTTTTCTTAATCTCTTTATCAACAAAATTTTCATATACATTACCCAATAATTCTATTGGTATAATATCAAACTTATAAGGAAATAAATATATCTCTCCTTTTTTGTAATCAGAAGTAAAAAAAAGAAACAATTCTTTGATATGTTTTTCGTTAAGGTTTGCTAAATCAGAGTCATCTTTAAAAACATCACCATTAATTTTTTTAACATCATTAAATTTTTGTATCAATTTAGCTGTATCGTTTGTTTTTAATATATCAATCAAATCATTATCAATAAAATTTCTATCTTCCAAAAACTTAATAAATATACATTTAAAAATTAATGAAAATGAGAAATCTGAAATACTCTTTAGGTTATTATATAATGCAATGATATTTGATAATAAATCTTTATCTATTTTATCAATTTTTTTAATTTTATCTTTAATTATTTGAAAATAATAACCAGAATCAATCTTTTCTTTACTGATATTCTTTTTTAATTCTTCAATTTGAGCATTATTAATTCCATAAGAAAAATCATCAATTTTTGAGTTAAATAGTTTATTTTCTAAAGGTTTTTGTTTTGCATTAAAAACATAAATTTTATCATCAGTAAAAACAACATAAAAATTTAATAAGTTTTCATTCCAAAGTTCACTTTGTTTCTGATATAAATTATTTTCAAAATTATTAGGAGGAATATAAATATAGTCAAAAAATATTTTATTATCATTTATTGAATATCTATAATGATTTGTACTTTTTATATTTAAATTTTCATAACCTAATAATTTTAATATTGATAATAAAGATACTGATTTATCCATCATTTTTAACCTTATTCAACAATTTTTTCACCCTTTCATCCTCTTTATCGTATTTGTTGTAGAATATCCATCAACAAAATCAATTACAGCTACTTCTTTTGCAAACTCTCTACCGACAATGTCTTCAACTTTATAGTCACCACCTTTTACCAAAACATCTGGGGCAACTGCTTTTATGAGGTTATAAGGTGTTTCTTCTTCAAAAAAAACAACATAGTCAACAAAATTAAATGCTGCTAAAATTTCTGCTCTATCAAATTGATTATTTATCGGACGGCTTTCACCTTTGAGTATTTTTACAGAACTATCTGAGTTTAACCCAATAATCAAAATATCCCCAAGTTGTTTTGCTTTAACCATATAACTTATATGACCTTTATGGATTATATCAAAACATCCATTTGTAAAAACTATTCTATTATTTTTTTCTTTTAAATCTTTAAGTTTTATCAAAAGTTTGTCAAGACTAATAAGTTTGTGATTGTCCTGAATATAGAATGATTCTTCAATCTCAGTTTTTGTAACTGGCACTGTACCGAGTTTACCAACAACAATTCCACCAGCGGTATTTGCAAGTTTAATCGACTCATATTTGTCAATGCCCCTCGCAATTGATAAAGCCAAAGTCGCAATTACAGTATCCCCAGCACCAGACACATCATAAACTTCTTTTGCATTAGCAGGAAGGTGATATATTTCTTTTTTATTGATTAGGCTCATTCCTTTTTCAGAACGAGTAACTAAAAGATTTTCAAAGTCAAATTTATCAAGTACTTCAAGTCCAGTCTTAACAATGCTATCATTTTCGTTAAAAAATTCTTTACCAGAAATATCCTTTAACTCCTTTAGATTTGGAGTTACAAAATATGCACCAATATATTTATTCCAACTTGTTCCTTTTGGGTCAACAATTACTTTTTTATCTTTCGATTTTGCAACACTTATTAAGTGCTTACAAAGTTCACTTGAACAAACGCCTTTTTTATAGTCAGAGATAACAACAATATCAACTTTATCAATTGTATCTTCTATATTCTTCTTTAAAAGTTCGTAATCTTTTGTAGAATAATTTGCAATTTTATCCTCAAAATCAACTCTAACAATTTGTTGATGTTCACCAAGTACTCTCATCTTTGTAACTGTAGGACGAATGGTTTCTACTAAAAAATTATTTATTTTAGATTCGGTTAATAAACTTGATAATTTCTTATAATTATCATCATCCCCAACAAAACCAAGTAAGTATGTATTGCCACCAAGATTCACTATGTTATTACAAACATTCCCAGCACCGCCGATGTTATGCTTAACATTTTCTACCCTAACTATCGGGACAGGTGCTTCTGGAGAAATTCGTTCCACTGCACCCTTATAGTAGACATCAAGCATCACATCGCCTACAACCAAAACACTAATTTTAGAAAAATCAAACATTTCCATCATTTCCATATTTAAACCTCTTCTTTATTCAACCTATCCACAGTTTTAATAAAAAGAAATGCTAACACAAAAAACGCGAAGTTAAGAAATAAAAAAACTTTCTAAAATTCTTTTCTTCGTGGTTAATATTTTTCTTTAAAATAAAACGGCGAATTTGTTAGACTAAAAATTTTCATCCATAATTTCGCAAGCAATATGATAAATCAACATATGAGCCTCTTGGACTCGTGGAGTATCGTTTTGTTTTATAACAATTGGAAGATCAACCAAATCTTTTAGTTTACCGCCGTCTTTGCCGAGTAACCCAACTGTAAAACAACCGATACTTTTGGCTTCCTTTATACCTTCCAAAACATTAGCACTATTACCAGAAGTAGAAAGTCCAATAACCATATCGCCCTTTACTGCCAAAGCCTCAATCTGTCTTTTAAAAATATAATCAAAAGAATAATCATTCCCCAAAGCTGTTAAAATTGATGTGTCAGTTGTTAATGCTATGGCAGGAAATCCTTTGCGTTCTTTTTTATATCTACCAACAATCTCTGCTGCAATGTGTTGACAGTCAGCTGCACTTCCACCATTGCCCATGATTAACACCTTGTTTCCATTTTTTAGAGTAGAAACAAGTTTTTTACCAAATTCTTCTATTATATCTTTAATGTTTTTTAAACTCTCAATCGTTTTTAAATTTTCATTTATAGAATGTTCTATTATATCCATAAATTATCCTTTCTTAATATTGACAATTGTTCAAATTATCAATATATACCTTAAACGCGTTTAAGTATATATTTCAATACATATTAAAATATTTTTTTACTCCAATTTTCTATTATCAAATTATCTATTACTTTAAAATGTTCTTCATTGTTTGTTACTAATATAAAATCATTAAATATTGCTACTCCAGCTATTAGTATATCAATATCATCTATAGGTTTACCCACCTTTCTTAGATTAGAATAAATATCAGATGATATTTTTATTGATTCTTCTGTTAATGGCACAATAGTATTTAATTTTGCAAAATCTTCAAACATTATTAATTGTTTTTTTGCATCTCTATGTTTTAATCCACTTAAAATCTCATAATAAGTTATTATACTAATATTTATCTTTTTAAATTTTGTAATATAATCTTTAAATTTTTGTACAACGTTATCGTTATTTCTAAAAAATAAAGATAATATATCAGTATCAATTAAAGTTTGTATCATTATTTCTTCTTTCTAAGAATGCTTTTTTCCTATTATTATATACTTCATTTATTAAATCATTAAAAGAATTATCATCCATATCCTGCCAGCAACCTGCATATTTTATTGAATCATTAGAATTTATATCATTATTTTGTAAACCCAATCTGAAATAATGGATAAAATCATATATTTCAGATAATTTATTTGCAGGTAGTAAATTAATTTCATTTATTACTTTTTCGTAGAAAATAGATTTTATATCCATAAATTATCCTTTCTTAATATTGACAATTGTTCAAATTATCAATATATACCTTAAACGCGTTTAAGTATATATTTCAATATATTATATAACATTTAATAAAAAAAACAAGCCAGATTTTAGCATGGCATATAATTCTATAACAAAAAGTCTTTGATTTGTTAAAAATCATAGACTATAAATTAATGAAATTACCCCAATTTCATTAATTTTAGGTATATAATGACAATTTGAACAATTGTCATTATAAAAATTAAATACAATTATTGTCTATACTTAAACGATTTAATCTGTGTCAATCCGTGACAATCTGATTAATCTGTATTATATATACTAAAATTTTACACACCGTAATATTTCTTTATTTTCTCAGATAGGTAAATATGTTTATTATCAATGATGATAAGCCCATTTTCTGTTAGTTTTAATAAAGTTTCTAATAAAAAAACAAACATTTGCGGTTTTTCTGCACTATCTTGGTAGAGAGTATAAATTTCTACTCTTAATTTCTTTTCTTGTCTTTTATATTCTACACTCCCCTTGTTTTTGTTACATTTATAAATTATTATAAATAGTTTTTTTTCGTCTGTATCAAGAGATTCGAGGAGTTTTTTTATTTTCATATTTTCTTGAACTTGATGCTCATCTGTGTTTAGATTACTTGATTTTTTGAAAGATTCGTCTTTTTTTTGTTTTTGGTACATTTTTTTGTTAAAATCATCTGTTATTTTATCTACAAATTTATAGTATTTTCTTCTAAGGAAAAAAGTTGCCATGATTTTTAATAAAATATTAATGGCTTTTGTAAGTTTATGTTTTTTTAACTCTTCTAATTCAATTACTTTTTTTGTAATTTTGTCTTCTTCGTTTATTAACGCTTTTATTTTGTTGTATTTAACTTCTAACAACAAAAGATTATCAAAAAAATCTTCTTTATTATAAAAACCGATTTTATGTATGCTTTCTGGAAATTCTAAACTTATATCAATGAGTCTTGGATTTTTACTTATCAGTTTTAAAATATTTAGCATTAAAAATAAAATTCTTCTATTAAAAATTAATTCTCCAAATTCTAATCTTAATAGTACAATTGTTATTTTTTTTAAAGCTTCTATTGGTATTACAACTAACTCCGTCCCCACAGGATTATCATAAAATTCAACTTCTTCATTAATTTCGTTTATTTTTACATATTGAAAAAAACATAATTTATTTCTAATTTCTTTATTAAAAACTCTTAGTAATACACTATGATCTCTTTTTACATTTTTATATAATTCTTCCATAAATTTTGTATAAGAAATAATTATATTTATATCAATAGACATATTTATATTTGTTGATCTTGCTAACACTGGATATTTTTTAAAATATGCCTTAAAAGATTCTATTATTTCTGTTCTTAAACTAGAAGAATAATCATCTCCTTCTTCCATACTTATATTTTCTAAAAAATATTTATCGTTTTCTGACAAATAATGACTTAAAATAACTAATTCTTTTTTTTGTATCTCTGATATGCTAAATTTTTGTAAAGAATTGGGATCAACTAAAGTTTGAATTATCTCCTCAAAATTAGAAATAGTTATATTATTAAGATAGTATCTTTTGTCTTCTGGCAGTTCTTTCATTAAATAATCTTTTATATGGCTATTTTTTGATAAAAAATTGTTAAAATTATCAATAATCTCATCAAATAATGTATTAAACTTAGAATTAAATTTATTGTTTTGTTTTAGAAACAAAAGAGTCACATCTCTGGCTGATATTCCATAACGACTTAACTCTTCTATTTCTTTTTTATTTAAAAAATAAGACTCCTGCTCGGAAACATAAGTAAAATTTAGAGAAGGGTTTTCTTTTTTTAAAAACAAATCTTTTTCAAGGGCTTTATCAAATTCTTTAATCAAATCTTTATCTTCTGTGTCAAAAGGTATCTTTTTTAGACAAATTTTATAAATTTCCAAAAGTGGCATATCAAAAAATAAAACATCAGATAAATTTCTTCTTATTAATTCAACTGGGTAAAAATAACATTTTTCTTTAACTAATAACCTGTATAAATATGAAGGTATTACATTTTTATTGTTTTCTTCTAAATGTTTTTCTTTATTGGACAAAAGATTGTAGTACTCAGCACTTCCTTCTTTTATATATTCTTTGTTGAATGTTATTGCAATGTCAAACTCAATATTATTTTTGCTTTTAAGTGGTTCTTCATATTCTATCGAAAGTTTGTAATAAGGTAAAAAATTAAAAACCAAATTCTCTTTTATTAAATCTTTAAAAGCTTCAGATAGATTTCTATAACCATAATTAAAATAATTATCCTTAGTCAACAAACTTGACAAAAGAATAATCGTTTTACCATTGTTGAGTAAATCAGAAATTTTTTTCTTCAATTTGCATTTATCCGACAAAGCATAAGAATTTACCAGATTGATTAATTTTGCATCCAACAAATTGTCATCTATCGGTTTTATTATATTATTTTCAGTTTTCATAATTATATATTCTAATTTAGATATTTTAAAAAGTCAATAGGGATAATAATTTAGATAAAAAAACGATAAAACAAAATTCGAGTTTGTAATTTATTTTTATTTTAAATTTTTGTAATTTTCAAAAAAGTTAGAATTTTTAGCTAATTATTGTAAATATTTTTTTTATAGACTATAATAAATACAAATATTTTTTTACCAAGGAGTTTTTATGGCTAAATACGAGCTTCCGATACCTCCACATTTTAATGAGAATAAAACAGGTGAAGTTTTTAGAGTTGATTATGATTCACGAAGCAAAGAAGCCTTAGAGTGGCAAAAAAAACATGGAGTTAAACCTGCTGCAAATGACAAAACTAAAATATGTTTAATGGTTATAGATGCTCAAAATACATTCTGTATTCCGGGTTTTGAACTATATGTAATTGGTGCAGAAGAGGACAATAAAAGGTTATGTAAATTTATTTATAAAAACTTACAGATTTTAACTCAAATTGCCCCTACTTTAGATACACATACAGCGATGCAAATATTTCACCCTATATTTTTAGTTGATGATGCAGGTAATAACCCAGCACCTATGACCCAGATTTCTCTTTCTGAAATTGAGAATGGCAAGTGGAAAGTAAACCCTGCGATAGCCAATAGTGTTGCAGGTGGGAATTATTTGGCTTTACAAAACCATTTAAAGCATTATGCTAAAAAATTGAGTGATGGTGGTAAATATTTATTAACAATTTGGCCTTATCATGCAATGCTTGGTGGAATAGGTCATAGCCTCGCGTCCTCTGTTGAAGAAGCCTTATTTTTTCATAATTTGGTTCGTAGTTCACAAACTGGCTTTGAGATTAAGGGTGGCAACCCATTAACAGAAAATTATTCTGTATTAAGACCCGAAGTGCTTGAAGGTCCAGATGGAAGACCCATTGCACAAAAAAACACAAAGTTTATCAAAAAACTGCTCGACTTTGACTATGTAATAATCGCAGGTCAAGCAAAAAGTCATTGTGTTGCTTGGACAATCGATGATTTACTAAACGAAATAAATGCTTCTGACCCAAAACTTGCAAAAAAAGTTTATCTACTTGAAGATTGCACAAGCCCTGTTGTTGTACCAGGTATTGTCGATTTTACAGAAATGGCAAATAAAGCCTTCGATAGATTTGCAAACGCTGGGATGAATATCGTCAAATCAACAACGCCGATTAGTGATTGGCAAGGTGTTACGCTTTAAATAATATCAAAAAGACCTATCATGTTTCAAAAACCTGATAGGTCTTCCTCCATTTATTAATAAAAACAAAATGTTAATAAAAGATCATTATTAAATTGATTTTTATTTTTATTTATTTTATATTATATATATTAAACAATTTTACTTATTAAAAATTAAATAATAACGATATATTAAGTAGTTTTTTCAGAGATAAACTTTTTTATTTTAGTATGTGATAAAATTTTAACTAATATATTATTGTAATTGACAAGGACGCTAATAAATTGGTATAATAAAACATTATATATATTTTTTTTTACCTTAATGAGATAAAAATATTCTTTTTTTATTTAGGACAAATAATGAATTTTTTAACTATTTTTTTTATAATACAAATTATTCTTGTTGTAGTTTTTAATATTATAAAAGGTAAATTTTTTAAAAATGCTTTTTTTAAAAGATTAATTTTATTATTTTCAGTTTTTTATGGTTTTATCTTATTTGGTAAAATAATTGAACAATTTTTACCATCAGTTTCTTTTTTAATTAATTTGTTGGTATTTCTATGTTTTATTGGGTTATCTTTATACATTCTTATAGCTTATGGAAGAGATTTTGACAAAATAATAGAAGCATTCGACAATCTCGCAAAAGGTGAACCTAACACAGTTTTAAAACTAAATCTAAAACAAGAATTTAAAATTCTTGGAAGGCTTTACTTACAATTAAATATGAATTTTAATTCTTTGCTCGCAAATGTAGAAAAGTTTTCAGTTGAATTATTTGATAAGATGGAAAAAATACATGAAAAGTCGTTAAGAGTAAAAGATGCAATCAATATGCAAAAAGGAATTTCAACAAATCTTGATAATGTCTTAAATATGCAAAATGATTCTATAAACACTGGAGCAAGAGGACTTGACGATACGAGAATGATGTTTAAAAAAATGACAGAGTCCTTTACAGTTTTATTTAATCTTATAAGCAGTGTGTTTGACCAAAATCTTGCAATCCAAAACGAAAATAAAAATATGGAAAATTATTCTCTTTCTGCAATTGATTTTACGCAAGACCTAAAGAAAATTACATTAGAAGGCACAGAAAAAATTGATAATATCATTAAATTTATTGGAATACTTGATAAATCGGTCAAAAGCATAAAAGAAATGATTATAATGATAAAAAAAATTACATCTCAAACAAATCTTTTGGCAATGAACGCAAGTATAGAGGCTGCACATGCTGGGGAGTATGGTAGAGGTTTTGCTGTTGTTGCTGATGAGATTAGAGGGCTTGCAGAATCCTCTTCTAATGCAACTCAATCTATAACAAAAATAGTAGATTCTATATTTGAAGAGATGGAAAATGGTAAAAATTATTCAAAAATAGCAAAAGAAGGCATAAACGAAATAAATCAGGCTATTGAAAAAACAATTACTATAATAGGTTCTGTTTCTCATAGTATAAATCAACAAATAAAGAGTGCCGTTGATATGAAAGAAATTATAGAACAAATTCATGAACATTCAAAAGAGATAAAAGATTCATCTGAATATCAACAAAAGAAAACTCAAGAGATATACGAAACGACTGAAAATCTTAATTCTCAAGGTATAATAATAAGTGCCTTACTTATGCAACAAAAAAGCCAAATTACAGAACTTTTAAATATGATAACAGACCTTGGTAAAATAGTTTATGATTCTAATACTTATTCGTCATACCTAAATGAAATGGTAGAAAAATTTAAAAATCAACATAATACACAATAATTAAAATGTTTTTTTAGGCGAGGTTAGAATGATATTGACACTTTATACAGAAGACTATTTTGATGCTGCTCATTTTTTAAAAAATTATGATGGAAAATGTGCTAATTTACACGGGCATACTTGGAAAATTTGTGTTTGGGTTAGAGGAGATGAGAATCAAAAATTGCCTAATGGTATTTTGTGGGACTTTGGTAATATAAAAAAAATAATTTTGGAATTTGACCACAAAAATATAAATGAGGTCTTAGCCGAAAACCCGACAGCCGAAAATTTAACTCTAATAATTTACAAAAAACTCAAGTTAGATTATTCGCATCTACAATTTAAAATTAGAGTTTACGAAAAGACACACCCAAAAGAATCCTATTGTGAAACTGGTGATTTTAATGCTTGAAATAGTAGAAAAATTTATAACTATAAGTGGTGAAGCACCAACCATTGGAGAGCCTATTTTTTTGATACGACTAAGTGGTTGCAACCTTACCTGTTCATATTGCGACACAACCTACAATAACGAAGTAAATGAGTATATTTCTTCTGATAACTTAAAAAATGAAATAATAGAAAATGTCCAAGACTTCCCAGAATTAAAAGTTTTGTTTACTGGTGGAGAGCCTCTTTTGAAAGAAAGACAAGAAGATATTTTTGCGATCATAAACGATTTAAAATATATAAACTTTTATATTGAAACAAATGGGTCTGTACCAATAACAAATTTTACATTACCTAATTGTTATTTTGTTGCGGACTGGAAATCTCCCACATCAAAAAACGAAATTGATTTTTATCTTGATAACTTAAAACACTTTAGGATTGATAAAGACTGTATAAAATTTGTTGTAAGTAAAGATGACCTTCATTGGCTTAAAACAAAAATTTCACATATAAATAAAATTAATCCATTTTTGCCTTTATATGTTTCACCTCAATTCAATAAAATAACACTTGAAGAAATAGCAGATTTTATTATAAAAAATAAACTTCCTTTAAAAATGTCTTTTCAATTTCATAAAATTATTTGGCCACTAAAAGATAGAGGAGTGTAAATGATTCAATCTTATAATGACGAAGACGCATTGGTTTTAGTTAGCGGAGGACAAGACTCTGTTACCTGTCTTTTTTGGGCATTAAAAAACTTTAAAAAAGTCCATTGTATAACATTTGATTATAGTCAAAAACATTCAAAAGAAATAGAAATTGCACAAAATATATGTAAAAAACTCGGTTTAACCCAAAAAATAGTAGATATTTCCTTTTTAAAAGACTTAGTAATCTCAAACCTATTTGAAGGGCAAAATGATGTAAACGAAAAACACAAATTAAACGAAAATATCCCATCAAGCTTTGTCCCTTATAGAAATTTAATATTTTTAACTTTGGCTTCTGCTTGGGCTTCTACTATAAATGTAAAAAATATTGTTGCTGGTGTTTGCCAAACTGATTATTCTGGTTACGCTGATTGTAGGGATGTGTTTGTAAAGTCTGCACAAACCACTCTAAATCTTGCAACTGATTTTAAAGATAAAAATGTTGTAATACATACTCCTCTTATGTGGCTTACAAAGTGTGAAGAATTTAAAATGGCAGACGAATTAGGTTGCCTTGATTTTATCATAAACGAAACTTTGACTTGTTATAACGGTGTAGAAAAATTAAATGATTTTGGTAAAGGTTGTGGAGTATGTCCATCTTGTGAGCTTAGAAAAAAAGGCTTTTATGAATATAAAAAGAAATACCAAAATTCTGGAAATAATGAATAACCATAGTTAGTTTATAGCAACTATTAACTGGTTTTAGGGATAACTAAGATTAGTTGATAGTTGCCTACAAATATGGGCACATAATTTTTTTTATGACTTGTATCTTTGAGAATGATCAAAAGATTTCTATTGTTCTTTAAACCAAGCATTTCCGACGCCTTCATTGATTCTTTCTAAACTAAAACCAATAAATAAATAGCTTGCAAGATCATTTCTTGTATTAAGTAATTTTCCATCAATATTATAAGAAAGTTCAATATTTAGGACAACAGGTACAAATTTTGGGTAGATTTTAAGACTTGTGCCAACAGTGAGTGCTGGGAGTAAATGAATACTATTAACATCATAAGTAAAAACATTATTATTGGGGTCAACTATTTTATTGATCGCAAGACCAAGTCCTAAATCTGTATAAAAAGTCCAATAAACTTTCCAAATTAAATCTTTTTTCATAGGTATATTAAAAAATTGGGCTGTATTTACTGTAAATAAAGGTATTCTATATTCAATATTTGTCAAAATTCCAGCAAAACCACCAAAAATCGCAAATTTTGATGCTCTATCTTCTCTAAACCAGTAATCAATATTTCTTATATCATTTGGGGTATTAGAATCTGGGGTAAAGATTTTTATGTCATTATATCTTGCAAAACCAAAAAATCGCATTTTATAAATATGTTCTTTGTAAATAGGAAGATATAAATTGTATAACAAATCAAATTGCAAAACTAAATTATTAGGAAATAGTTTAAGTTCATTTCTTTTTATGCTGTTTGTAAAAAGAAATTTGTCCACATTATTGTTATATTTAGTTGGTTCTGGAAAACCAATATTAAACAATATAGCAAAACTATTCCACATATTTACTTTACTTCTTGTAAAATCATCTATTTTTCTAGATTTTAAATAGAATTCATTTAATTTTATTGGCATTTCTAATAAAAAACTAAACCTTTTTATATAAAATTTTTGCATAACAGGAAGACTGTCTTTTAAACCATCTTTTAAACCATCTTTAGAATTTTCTATTATTTCGTTAGTTTTATTATTTATTCCCCAGCTATTTAAATAACTAATATCAAAATAAAATTCTCCTCTTGCATTTATAATTGGTATTGGAAATATTAATGTAAAATTTGATGCAAACTTCATATCATTTTTAAAATGATAATCAGTTGTACCATATCCTGTTATTGCTAAGTCTTTATCATTTTGATAATAAGTATTCCATACCGAAGAGTAAGCAAATCCTAATTCGTGTGAGATTGTTATCCCATAATTTGGAATACCAAAAACAATTTTACTTGTTATTGGATTACTAATAGGATCATCACAATTTAAAGCAACTGTTAAAGTATTGGTATAGACTTTTGCTATTTTATAAATGTAAGGTAAAACTGGACCATCTTTTTTCACTTCGTATGCTTTCATATAATCATCAACATTAAAAGTCTTTTTGTTAGTTTCTTCATAATTTCTTATATATTGATTGTCCGAAGAACTATCCCATCTTAGGCTATATCCTAAGCCAAGATTAGTATAAAACGTAGCCTTTGCTGCTGGAATAGGAATACTTATACCTAAAATTGGTTTTATTTTAAAAAAATTACTTATGTTACTTATTATATTGTTATTATCA
>MIAN01000049.1 GCA_001829125.1 Spirochaetes bacterium GWB1_27_13
TCTTTATCTCCAAGTTTAGTTAAATCAAATTCTATAACAACAAGTTATACTCCGCCAACATTGTTACCAAATACAACATATTATTGGTATATTGTTGCTAAAAACACAACTGCAAACACTTCTATAACAGGACCTACTTGGACTTTTAAGACTATGGATAAATTATCTTATTCTTCACCTTTAAACAACGCTATTGATATTGCAACTAACTCAAGTTTAAGTTGGAATTCAACACTCAATGGTGTAACAAATATAAGTGCTGATTTATATGATATTTATCTTGGTACAACAAATCCTCCTAATTTATTTAAAGCTAATTTGACATCAGCAACTTTTACTCCTACCGAAGTATTAGCTTCAGATACAACTTATTATTGGTATATTATTGCTAAAAATTCGCGAACAGGACAAAGTTTAACTGGACCAGTATGGGCATTCAAAACTACAAATCATAAATATCAAACTATTGATTTTAACACTTCGTTAGCAATGGGTACTTATTTATCTGGATTTGGTTTAGCAACAACTGGAAGTCAAGAAGCTAATATGGGTAATCCTTATCCATCTCTATTATTGGCAAATACAAATACTTTAGGAACAAATGGAACTATAAATCCAATTTCTGCTATGGATTTAACTTTTGATGTCAAGATCAATACTTATAAACCATGGAGTTTTGATACAAATAATAATTTTCAAATTTCTACTGGTACTTTTGGAACAGGAACTGGTTCTCCAACATCAGGCTATGCAGTAGTTCCTTGGGGTAGATATATTTCTGGGTCTGCGTTAGCTGTTAATGGTAGAAACCTTGATAGACTTTACAGATTAACGAGTACAAACTACAATACAAGTGGACATCTTTCTGTCTTATCAACATCAGATAAAGACTTCTTGTATTCAAAAACAACATATGCAGTAAGTGTAAGTTCTAGTGGAACTTATCGAGACACTTATGGTAGTAATGTAACTGGAGCAAATTACTGTATTCCTCAAACTATAAGAATCAAAAGAGCTGGAAGCAGACATTTAAGATTTGATCAAGGTTATTTTTATTGGGCAAATGATGCTAATAGTAATTATTCATTAGATCTTACTGGTGGTGAATCTACTGGTTTAGATGGCAATGATGATGAACTTTTAGCTAGCTGTTACACATATTCAAATGATGTAAATCCAACAGTTGGTGGAAACCAACCAGGTTACACTATAAAAACAGGATTATCTGATGAACAACTTTCTGATGCTTATAATATTCTAAAACAACTTCAAACAAATGGTCTTTCAAATGTTACGGATTATTATGATGGAAGTGTAGCAAATGATACAACTTATGTAGCACAAGGTTCTGGCACTAACGCTCAGTTTAAAGAATATAACTATGTTATTAGAACATTAAATGATTTTGATAAGATGTCTGTAAATAAAACTTATGCTTATTCTGCTGCAAATAGAAATAGAGCAAGAGCAATATTAGAATCTGTTTATGATTCAACAATAACAAACTCAAAAGGTTATTATTATACAGATGATACAGAGGCAAAAGTTGATTTTAAATTATCATTTGCAACTAACTCTGACAAATACTTTGTTGATATGCCTTTAACAATTTATTTTGATGTTACAATGGATTGTACAAATGATAACGTTTATGTTTGGGGTACATATTTTGATGACAAAACAGAATTTAGTAACTCACTCAACATCACAAGAACGACAAAAATTGCAAAAGCCGATACTGGTAAAAAAATGGGTGAATGGATACCTGTAAAAGTTAGTTTTAATTTTACTGCTGGTACTTACACAGTTTCAGTAGGTGGCGTAGCTAAATTGAATGCTATATCTTATGATCAAAGAACTACAAAAATCAAAGTTCCAACAAAGATTGATAGTTTTACAATTACTTCGACAAGTGGTAATATGTATCTTGATAACCTGATATGGGAAATAAAAGATACTTCTTGGTTAAAAAGCGTTATGTTCTAAATAACAAAAAAGAGGGGTTTTGCCCCTCTTTTTTTAATATTTTACTACTTCTTATTCAATAATATTTATCCTACCATCGATGTAAGGTTTGTAATTGCCTGATTTTTCAAGATAATCATAAACAACTTCTCTAACGAGTATATTTAAATCGTTTTTAAATGGAATATTTTTAAAAACAGTGTAGCCATCTCCACCATCTGCAATCCACGAGTTTATTGTGACCTTATAAACATTATCTTCAATTAATTCTTTGTCCTGAATTTTTATGTTAGAAATAGAACCATTTGTTTTTGAATAAGTAAACCTAATTCCTGCAACTTGTAAAAAAGAACCATAACCCATTCTCTTTGTAGAAAATTCTAAAGCTTGCTTTATTTCAGCACCAGTCATATTTACAACTATGACAGAATTATCGTATTTAATAGCATCATCAAAGCTTTTTCTTGTAATTTTAGAAATATCAATTGTTGTATCAATTATTCCACCCGAATTTTGAAATGCAACATTTGTTTTTGTAAAATTAAGAAGAGCATCACAAATTAAGTTTCCAAATTCATTTTCATCTTTTCTTATATTCTTAATAGGAAAATTTCCATCTTTTATTGTAACAATTTTTTTTGCTAATAAATTATCAAAATTTTTCATCTTGCCTTTTATTGCAGTTAAAACTTGTTTGTCTTCTTCTAATTTATCTCCAATAAGAACTCCTTTTTCTTTATAATTTACTGGATGAAGTTTATACTGTACATCAATAATCTTTTTTTTGTCAATTTTTAATTTTATTTCACCAACAAAAAGACCCCATTTAAAAGCCTGGAAAATTCTTGTGTTATTAACAATAGATGGTTCTTCAAGTTTAAGACCTGTTTTACCATCAATTATTATATCAATACCAGGCACACTGCTTGCTAAAGTCCTACTGCCAATACGAGAATCATCTGGAAAATACCCAAGATAGGTCAATCCAATAACAATATCAACTTTTTGTTTAGTTTTTAAATTTTCTACTCTATCTTTAGCCTCTTTGATTGGGTCTGTAATAACAAATTCTTTTCCTGCTTGTTCTGATAAAAATGGTCTTACATCTTCCGATATTACAGAAAAAATACCTACTTTAACACCAGATATTCCACCAAAAACTTTTATCATTTCTGTATCTGCAATATCTTGCTCGTTTTTACTAAAATTTAGCACTTTTATATTTGAACTTAACATATAAAAATCTGCTTGTTTATTAATCATTTCAAATTTCTTTTTTGAATCATATATTTCAGACATCCCAAATCCCACAGCGTCATAACCGCAGGCATTCATACCAGCAATATCAGGAACTCCATCAAAAAGATTTGACTCTGGTCTTCCTATCAAAAAACCGCCGCTATCCAAAATTAAAACATTGTTTTTCTTTTTATCACCTGCAAGTTTTTTTATTAGCGTAGCCCGTGCGGGAATTCCACCCTGTCCTTCATCTCCATTATAACTAAAACTTAAAGGATGACCATTAGTATCATTTGTAAAAAGAATTGTTAATTCAATTGGAGCGGATTTTATATAGCTAACAAAAAAAACTATTAATAAAAATACAAAAATATTTTTCTTTAAGAACATTTATACCCCTTACAATTAATATTTGAGAAAAAAATCTGGTCGCTAAGCAACCCATAAGTAACACCAACCAGCGTAATTCGTGTAATCATCTCTCGCCAATCTGTGCTAATCTGTGTTATATTATCGTTTCTTAACTACTAAAATGATAATAGTTTTTAATTGTTTTTTTATTTTTTTTGAGATTAGATTTTTATATTAATGCTTAATTTTTTTTGTGAGTAATATCAAAAGAATTAAAGTACTATTAAACTTCTATCTAAAGGTTTTTAGAACTATTAATTCGTTTGATTATAATAATTTCTCATATAAGTTACTATTTTTTCTGATGTTTCTGAAATAAAATAAAGATTTCTATTTGACTCATAAGCAAATTTTTCTTGATAAATAACTTCAAACTGTTTGAAAAGATTATCATAAAATTTATTTACATTCAAAAATGCTATAGGTTTATTGAGATAACCAAGCTGTTTTAAAGTTATAACTTCCATCGCTTCATCAAGAGTCCCAAAACCGCCAGGTAAAACTATAAAGCCATACGCTTTTGTAAACATTTCCATTTTTCTTTGGCTCATACTTTCAGTAACTATAATTTCGTCAGTCTTGTCAAAAGAGCCTACTTTTAGATGTAGTTTACGTGGAATGACACCTGTAATTTTAGCTTTTTCGTCTTTAAAAGACCTTGCGACCATGCCCATTAAACCAAGATTACCACCACCATAAATTAAATCAAAATTCTCTTTTGCAAAAAGTCTTCCTATTTCTTCTGCAGAATCAAAATAAATCTTGGGTAGATAATCACTTGATGAACAAAAAATACAAATTGTTTTTCTTTCTTCCATAATGAAGTAAATATAAAATATTTTTGATTTAGTTGCAAGAAAAATTTAATAATATTGTGTTATAATAAACAAAGTCAGATTTTATTCTGATTTAAATTGCATGTTACAGTATATGTAGATAACTTGTATTATTTCGACCCTGACAAATGCCAAATAGATAGATTTACAAAGGATTATATCAAAACAAATCGAATATCTTACAGAAGGATATTGGGATATTAAAGCTGGTGATTTTATATGGAAACCAAAAGATGGTTTTGTATCAGGTACAGTATATTGTTTTATAATACCAAAAGAAATACTTAATTATCATAGATCATATGCAAAGTTAGATGAGCCCACTCCTAAGGATATTTATATGTATTTTACAGTTATGCCTTATAGACCATCAATTGATTTTGAAATACCAGGATATGGAGGAGATGGGACAAATCCATTATATGTAAGAGGCGATGCAAAAATAAAAGTAATATTTCATCAAAAAATGGATGAAGAGAAAACAGAATATAGTAACTTTTTTAATATAGTACAAAAATCAGTAATAAATGGAACAGAACAAACCTTGTCTGATAAAACCATATTTGTAGAGCAAGAAAATATCTCAAATGCTATTGCAAAGTGGGAAAACTATATAGAAAATGGAGAGGGAGAAACACATTCTTTTGAAATTGATCTTGGTAAATTAAATTATCAGCTTGGAGAGATTGTAGATATTAAAATCCAACAGCAAAATACATCAGGAGATGCATCTACAAATAAATATTATAATAAAGGAGTTTTTAATTGGACTTTGTATCCTGATAGATTATTAAGAAACACTAATGGTACTAATCCTACAAGTGGAAATTTTACAGCATCAGTTGTTATTGCTCCAACGCCAATAGTTGTTTCTGTTTTTCCTCGTAATAATACTACCACAGATTATAATGGTAGTATAAGAATAAATTTTAATTGTCCTATGAATACTGCACAAAATTCGTTTTATTTAAAAATAGGAAATGACACTGAGACTATAGTTTCTGGAACTAGTTGGGAAACAGATCGATATGGTAATGATATTTTAATATATAATCCTCAAGTTGCTACTGGAGCAGATTTTCCTCTAAATACATATATTAATGTGAGAATCCCTGCAAGTACAGATAATAATTGGCCATTAGATACTAAAGGTAATTGTATAAGAGGTATTAATAATGTTGCTACTCCATATTCATTTAGATTTAGAACTCAATACTCTCCATTTATTAAAGAAGTAAAATTATATCATTACTACGGAGATACTCAAAGAGTCGATTATACTTTTTCTAATCCTAATGATAACTATATTCCAGAAATATATGAAAATGAGATAATTGAGATAACTTTTAACAGTGAAATGACAAATACAAAAAAATTATTAAAATTTAGAGAAACTTATTTAGCTTTAACTTCTACATCTCCTTCTACATCATACGAAACTGAGACGGCAACAGGTATATGGAGTAATAATGATAGTGTGCTTACTTTTAGAGATTTATCATATAATTTGATTTTGGATTCAAAGTCTACTATAACAATGACAATACCTAATAGTGGGACTAATGCGGTGCGTAGTTGGGTTGATAATGCGGTAGGTTCTACTTTAGAAAATCCAAGAACGTTTACTTTTAAAGTTATCGAAGATACTACTAGTACAAATCCACAACGAAAACTTGAAAGGACATCAGGCGAGTTATCTACACCATCATCTATCTCTGCTAAATTTATTGCTAATAATACCAGTGGTGCTCAATGTTATGTAAATATTCATGCTTATAATTTTATTGGTAAAGAGTGTGGGTCAACAAGTGACGAAAGATATACAATAAATACAGAAAAATTGAGTATTTATGGAGCTTTTCATCCAGATAGATTAATAGAACCTGGAGCTACAAATTCTTGGAGGTTTTATTCTATAAAAGAAAGAAAGAGGGCAAAAAAAGAACGATATGATTATTATAACGAAGGTAATGAATATGCTTTTAAGTTTGAATTTGTATTTACTGATTCTTTAAGTAACTATAAAATATTATTTTGGAATAGAGAAACTAATCAATATTTTGTAACAGATACTTTTAATATAACTAGTGACAATAATATATGTTTTGTAATGCTTACCAATCATAATTTCCCAGTTGATTTGACTCGCTCTACTTTGATTGATGCGGTTATATTTCCTGCAAGTGTTTTTGGTAACAATGATCCAGGTCCACAAACCTATACAAATTTGCCTGAACCATGGGGCAAAATAATTGATAATGGGATATGGTACAACTTTTATCTAAATGAACATTTTGGGTATAAGTCAAAATATGATACTGTTTCTCTAACAAATGATATGGCTATAGTTGGCTGTCCCTTTGAAAAAGTTTCCGAATATCTTGGAAATACTACCACTTCTACAACAACAACTACTATAAATTCTTCAACAACAACTATATATATAGCTAGGGAATGGCATGGATTTACAAAACCAAATTATGAAGGGTCTGGAAGCTATGAATACCATAATGGTCATGATACTTATTCATTTGATTTTAATAAAATAGGAGGTGTTCGTGATGAAGGCTCTGATCTATATGCTGTCTTTTCGGGAAAGGTGGTCTATGAAAGACATAATTGGACATCTGGAGCGGGTCATGGTAATACTGTAATAATTGTAAGTGAAGATGAAAATTATGCAGTAAGATACTCTCATTTGAAGACTGTTGATTCTGCTATTTATGGAGCAAATTATGAAGATCAAAAAGATATAGATATAGGCGATAAAGTAGGAACTGTGGGCATGAGTGGAACGACTAACTCTCATTTGCATATTACTCTATACAAAAATATTAAAGAAAAATTTGATAGGGACGGTGATGGTCCAATAAATGGACCCCTATCTAACTATGAAGATAAATCTTTATATGATCTTTTAAGTAATAATGTAGCTATTGCTCAGACATTGATGTCAACATCAAGTGTCAAAGATAAAAAGATACTCGAAAAACTAAGGAAACTATATGCTTTAAGGGTAATGTTTGATGTATGGGGAAATGAGAGAATACAAAGGTATAATTATATCCCTGTAAATAAAAAGTATCCATATATATATGATGATAGTACTTATGGTTTTGAAACTTATTAGTAAAATTAACTTTATACAAGAGAGGTGTTTATTATGAAAGTAAAGTTTTATAAATTGTTAGTTATTTTAACAATGATTTTAATTTGTTGTTTTATGCTGCATTCAGAAGAAGGAGTTATTAATTATCAACTTGAATTAGTATATAAAGATGGTACAGTTAAAAAGGAGACTTATCCTGCTATAATATATATGGATTTGGTTGTTTTAGAAATAGGCGGAGACATAGAAGAATTGATAAATATCAGGGGATTTGAAAAAATAAAGAAAAAAATCCAGTTAAAAATTACAGAGAGAAATCAATTAACATTAGATACATTTAACAATAATGAGTATTTGTCATTGTTTGAATTTTATACAGAAGATTCCTCTGATATTAATAATATAAATCTTCCAAATTTAACTTATTTGGATTTAGGGCTGTCTAATGTAAAAAAAATTGGTAAATTAAATATGCCAAAACTCAAGGAAATGAAATTAAGAGGTTCTAGTTTGTTGGATGTTGAAGGACTGTCGAGTTTATCAAATCTTGAATATTTATCTATTTACTTTCCTAAGTGTCGTAAAATAAATGGATTAGAAAATCTGAAAAACTTAAAAAGTCTTAGTTTGAATGAAAATAAAATATCCAAAATCGAAGGACTTGAGAGTCTTCTTAGTTTAGAAGAATTATACATTGAGAATAATAATATTGAAGAAATCGAAGGATTGGAAAATCTAAAGAATCTTAAGTATTTAAATTTAAAAAACAATAAAATAAAAAAAGTTAGTGGGTTAGAAAATTTAAATAATTTAAGGAATATAATTTTAGAAAATAATATGATAGAAAAAATAGAAAACCTTCCCACAAGTATTGAGTTTATTACTTTACATAATAATAAAATAAGCAAAATAGAAAACCTCGATAAACTTACAAATTTAAGACAACTTGTGTTAAATAATAACAATATAAGCAAAATAGAAAATCTTGAAAATAATATAAATCTTAAAGACTTATTTTTATCAAACAACAAAATAAAAAAGATAGAAAAACTTGATAAAAATGTAAATATCAGATGGCTTGTTTTAAATGACAATATGATAGAAAAAATAGAAAATCTCGATAAAAATATCAATCTAAGCACATTAGAGCTAAAAAACAATAGATTAAGAAAGATAGAAAATATAAACGAGCTAAGAAAATTGCGATACTTATTTGCTGAAGGTAATTTTATAGAAGATATAAAAGATGTTGAAGGCATGCAGTCTTTTGTAATAACAGTATCAGAAAATCTATTGTCTGAAGATAAGACAAAAGAGATTATGAAAAAAAATAAATGGTTGAGGCTAGAGATAAAAAAGAATAAATGAAAGAGAGTTAATAATGAATACAAAGCTATTAAATTTTTTAAGTCTTTTCACTGTATTATTTATATCTTGCGTTGTGGTTCAAGAATCTGATTCTATAGAATTGACGCTAATTTACAGTGATGGTTCAACAAAAAAAGTAATTAAAACAAAAGAAGAGTTGGAGAAATCTAAAAATATCTCATTTGGACCTGATGAAAAGTTAGTAAATATAAAAGGATTAGAAACTATATCTAGTAAATTTGGTATAATAGCTAATAAAACTGGTATTAAGCTTAATAATTTTAATAAAATATTAAATTTAACATATCTTAGGCTTAATAATTGTAATATTGAAGAAATCAATGAGATTGATATGCCAAATATAGAATATTTAGACCTAAGTAATGATAGTATAAAAAAGATAAATGGGCCACTTAATATGCCAAAGTTAAAAGAGTTAATTCTTAGCAATAATGAATTAACTGATATTAAATGTAATAGTCAAGATGTAATC
>MIAN01000050.1 GCA_001829125.1 Spirochaetes bacterium GWB1_27_13
AAATGATAGAAGCAAAAACATTCTTACTAAAACCAGCGTAATCTGTGTAATCTCTCCCAAATCTGTGTTAATCCGTGTTATATGGAGGTAAAAACTATGCTTGAAATGGCACTAAAAAGAAGAGATGAACAAATTAGGATTGAAAACAAAATCGAAACTGCTAAAAAAATGATTGAAGATAATTTTTCTATTGAGTCAATAACTCGATATACTGGTTTAACAGAAGAAGAAATAAGAAAATTGTTGCAATAGTTTTAGAAATTATTCATTGATTCTTTTTACCAATGGTTTTCGATAAATGATTTACATTTCCCAAATATTACAATAAATTTTAAATTTTTAAATAAATCGTCTATTTTTATTATCCTAATCGGCTCGCAGTAAAAAAATTACAATAAAAAACATTTTAAAATTATAAAATTTGTTTTTTGACAAAACAAAAAAAATTATGTATTATGTATTTCTTCTTCTATGGAAATAAGAGACATCTATCCCTTGTTTTGTTAGAGGTATATGTTTCAATATGAGATAATAGATGTTAATCTATGTCATATTGATATATTTTAAATATTAAGAAGATAGAATTATATATTAATTGAACAAAAAACAGTGTAATCGGTGTTAATCTGTCTTAATCCGAAATAATCTGTGTTATAGGAGATAAAATACATGCAATTTTTTCAAATAATTTTTATACCGCTTGTTATTTTTTTGTTTTCGCTTTTTATTCAGAATATTCTTTCAAAAGAAAACTTTTTTGAGTTTTTTAAGATGTTTGCTTTTGGAATTATCGCTGGGCTTATAATAAATTTTGTTACATCTTTTTTCAATCCTATATTTATGTTTAAAGCAAATTATTTTACCATTTTTATCAAATCGTTTTTGATTGATGGACTTTTGTTTTCTTTGCTTTTTGCAGTTTCGTTTTATTTTGTACTTGATATTTTTTGTTATATAGATACTGATTTTAATTTTTCGATTACTTCGATTCTTAGTTTTGCTTATCTTTGTGGAATATTTATAGTTTTAAATATAGTATCAGTTTTTTCAAAAAGCTATCTTGAGAATATTTTTTCATATTTACCTTTTTTGTCGGTTTTAATTATTGTGTCTTTAATTGTAGGTTTTGGCTATCCAAATTTTATTAATAGTAAAATTCTTTTAACAAAAATAAGTTGGGGAATTTTTACTGTTGGCCTAAGTCTTTTAGTTTTTGGTATATATTGGTATTTGAGATTTTTTAATTTTATAGAATATTATATTTTTATAGCAATAGCGTTAACTTTAATTTTTGTTTTTGAAAAGTTTGAGTTTAACAATTTTAGACAAAAGAATTAGTGAGGAAAAAATGATAAAAAAGGGAAAACTTCTAAATTTTACTTCTATCTTTAGGTTTGGCTATCCTTTTCATACAAATGCGACTCTAATCAAGTTAGAAGAGTCAAATTTGATGAAAACGAATACCGTCAAGTTTTTTGATGTTGAAATTGGTGACAAATCTGAAATAATTTTAACATATAAACTAAATAAAAAAGATATTGTTTATGGGTTAGGCGAAAATCTTGGTGGATTAAACAAAAGAGGTAAAAAATATAGACTTTTTGCAAATGATGACCCGCTTCACACACCAGAAAAAGAAGCATTATATGGAAGTCATCCTTTTTTGATCATTGATGGTAAAAAGAGTTTTGGTTTTTTTATTGATTATCCATCAGAAATTTTATTTGACATTGGTTTTACGGATTTTGACACATTAAAAATAACAATTCTTAAAGCTGAGTTTGATTTATATATATTTGATAGTGAAAATAAAAAAGATATTATAAAAGAATACTTACAACTTACAGGAACTCCTTACATTCCTCCAAAATGGGCTTTTGGTTTTCAACAGAGTAGATGGAGTTATTATGATTCAAAAGCAGTACAAGAAGTTGCAAACTCGTTTAGAAAAAAAGATATTCCTTGTGATGCGATTTATCTTGATATTGATTATATGGACAGTTATAAGGTTTTTACTGTTGATGATAAAAAATTTCCAGACTTCACAAATCTTGTTTCCCAACTAAAAGAAGATGGCTTTAAATTAATACCAATAATAGACCCCGGCGTTAAAGTAGAAGAAGGCTATGATATTTACGAAGAAGGTAAAGACAAGGGCTATTTTTGTAAAAAACAAGACGGCACTGATTTTATTGGAACTGTTTGGCCTGGACAAACAAACTTTCCTGATTTTATTAATCCAGAAGTTCGTAAATGGTGGGGAAATCTTTACAAAAAGATAGTTGATTGTGGTGTCGAGGGTTTTTGGAATGATATGAATGAGCCAGCAATATTTTTTACTCCAGATGGGCTTTCTGGCTTTAAAGAAGAATATGAAAAAATTAAAGATAATCCAAATGTTGGTTTTGATTTTTTTAAGATAAAAGATAAAGTTTTGGGTATCTCAAATAGAGGTGAGGACTACAAAAATTTTTATCACAATGCAAATGGTAAAAAAATATGTCATTATGACCTTCATAATCTCTATGGGTTTAATATGTGCCTTGCGACTTCCGAAGGATTTAAAACATTCCAACCAAATAAGAGGTATTTTTTGCTTTCAAGAAGTAGTTATGCGGGGCTTCATCGTTTTTGTGCTATATGGATGGGCGACAACCAAAGCTGGTGGGAGCACATGTTAGGGCACATAAAAATGTTAATCTCTCTAAATATGTGTGGATTTTTTTATACAGGTGCTGATGTCGGCGGTTTTGGGGGGAATAGTTCGCCTGAAATGGTAATTAGATGGATGCAATTGGGGGCATTTACTCCTCTTTACAGAAATCATTCTGCACTTGGAACAAGACAACAAGAACCTTATGCTTTTGATAGCGATACAGAAGATATTATAAGGAATATTATTAAGTTTAGATATGCGTTAATTCCTTATATTTACTCAGAGTTTATGAGAAGTGTTATAGAGTTATCTCCTTTTATTAGTGCTTTGGCTTTCAATTTTAGCGATGATACTTCAAAAAATATAGAAGATCAATTTATGTTTGGTTCATCTTTAATGGTTTGCCCAATCTATACGCCAAATACAAGAGGCAGATTTGTTTATTTACCAGATGTTAAGTGGTTAAAGTGGAATGTTTCTAAATATGATGAGCGAAAATTTAAAGTTTTTAATAAAGGAAGTTATTTTATCGATACTAAATTGGATGAGATACCAGTTTTTCTAAAAGAAAATACTCTTATATTGATGGGAAAACCTTCCAATTATGTTGGTGAAAAAGAAACAAAAGAATTAAGCGTAATTGGTTTTGTTACAGATAGAGCAAGTTTTAGTTATTATGATGATGATGGGATTTCGAATTCTTATAATGATGGAAAATTTTCTACAATAAATATAATAGTAGAAAAAAAAGATGATAAATATAAGATTCATGCTAAAGTAGAAGAAACTGATAATTTTAAAACCAAAATCAAAAAATTAAAATTTGAAATCTATGATGATAAGGGAAATATTTTTATTAAATCAATTGATTTGAAATAACACATAATTTCTATGTTAGAAAAACAAGGGGTGGCTATACCTTGTTTCCTTTTAATAGTAATATGAGAATAAAGACAAGGAGAAAAAAATAATAACAAAGAAAGATTTGTTGTTTTTTGTTGAGGAAGACAAAAAAGAATCACTTGATTTTTTTTATACTAAATCTATGCAAATTTTCAACCTTTTGAATATAGATTATTCCACTATCTTAGATTTGTTAAAATTTTTAAACATAAAAGATTATTCTATTCATATAATTTTAGTGTCTTTGTTTTTATCTTTGGAAGAAGGAAGTCTTTGTTTAAAACTAACAAATGAATCTTTGCACAAAAAAATATTCTTTCTAAAAGAAATAGAAATTGATGAAATTTTAAATAAATTTTTGAATTCTTTAGAAAACTCAGATTATAATAAAATAATAGCCAAAAATAATGATGATTACAAGCCATTAGTAATAGATAAAATAAATGACGCTTATTATTTGTATTTTCAGAAATATTATTTTGGTGAACAAAGACTTAAAAATTATATAGATAAAATTCTATCCAAAAAAACAATGTTTGATCAAACAAAATCTTTATTAATTAAACAAATAGTAGAAGAAACTGAGACAATAAGGTTAAATGATAAACAAAAGATTGCTATAATTCTTTCTGTATTTTCAGATTTTTTGATAATTTCTGGTGGACCTGGTACTGGGAAAACTTCGATTGTAATAAACCTTTTGAGAGTTTTTTTTAAATTAGGAGTACTGCCACAAGAAATTAAACTTGCATCCCCAACTGGACGGGCATCACAACGGATTAGTTTTTCAATAAAAGAAAACTTAGCAAAAAATCCTAAAATAATAGAAAAAGAGATGTTACAAGCAATAGAAAGTACAACGATTCATAGATTGTTAAAATACAATCCTATAAAAAATGACTTTGTTTATAATGAAAAAAATAACCTCCCGATAAAAGTTTTAATTGTAGACGAAGTTTCGATGGTTGATATATCTTTGATGGTGAAACTCCTCTCTTCTTTGGAAGATAATACAAAAATTATTTTTATTGGTGATAAAGACCAACTCCCATCAGTTGACGCTGGCTGTGTTTTTTCCTCACTTATACCAAAAGACAAAAACGAAAACTTTAGTAAAGAATATGTTGATTTGTTAAATGCAAATTTTAATATCAAAATTGAGAATATTAACCAAAATTCAAACAAATTAACTGATAGAATAGTTATTTTGAACCAAAGTTATCGTTCAAAAGGACAAATTGAGCAAATTTCACAAAAAATAAATAATGAAGATAATAATGTTGAAATTTTTAATAGTATAGAAAAGTTAAAATTTGAAAACAAAAAAATAGTTTTTAACGATAAAACTAACTGTTTTTTTATGAGTCATTTAGATAATACTGATTATTACAAGCTACTCGATTTTTATATTGAAGAATATTATTTTAAAAAAGAAAAACAAGGTTATTTATATTTGATAAATGAGTTGAAAAAATATACTCTCCAAGAAATCTCTGAAAATAAAGAAATTGATAGCAT
>MIAN01000051.1:0-7056 GCA_001829125.1 Spirochaetes bacterium GWB1_27_13
ATGACAAAATTAAAAATAAGAAGAAAAATTCTTTTTATACTATTATTGACTTCGATTATTCCTTTTGGTATTTGTATTTTGTTTATGTCTAATCGAATTTTCAATCAGTTAAATAAAGATAGTTATATTAATTATTCAACAATATTAAAAAACCTTTCATGGAATATTGATTTAATGTACAGTCAATATGAAAAAACTCTAACAAATATGATGAAACTTGGTGATGTCAAAAAAGGGCTTTATTCTGGGGATTTTAAAGATGCACAGGATGAACTTGATGTTACAAATAGAGTTGTTGGTTATGAAGGTGTAAAAAGTGGTGATCAAGAGACTATGGAAACGGGAATGAGGCAGACAATAGAAGAACGAATTGATGGCTATTGTGTAATTTATCAATTAAATAGAAAATCAATAATTGATAAAACTGATTATAAAGCATTCAAATCTTCAAGGTATGTACAATTTCCAAACTACGAAGAACTGATAAAAGAGCCAATGTTTAAAGAATTAACAAATAATAAAACAACAGAAATGTCACTTGTAAAATTAAGCCCAAATGTTTATCCAAAAGGTAGCCCAAAAGAAGTTTCGGATATTCCTGTATTACTCTATCCTTATTACTCTAATCCAAAAGATGATAAATTTGATATATTTCTTTTTGTTGGACTTTCTTATGGGTTTATAGAAAAATTTTATAATGAAATATTTAATTTACAGTATGGGACATTCTATATACTCGATAAATTTGATAATATAGTGTCTTTCAATCATCCAAACGAGGATGATTATTATCAATTTGATGAAAAAAATGGTAAATATATAATAGCAAAAGATGATAAACAATTTGATGATATAACAGGAATGACATTTAAAGAATATAATTTACTCAATACAGATATAAATATATTAAAAACAAATCAAATTAAAGAATTAATAAATAAATATAAGATAAATTATGGAAAAATCAATAAAAATTGGCAAATAATTACTTATAAAAAGATTGATTACTTAACAATTATTGAATATTCTCCAAAAACTCATTTAAAATTTGTGTATTTTCAACCTATTGATTTAATTAGAAAACCCATTTATATTTTATTAAATTATATTTTAATCATAGCATCAATTATTATAGTTTGTATTATACTACTAAGTCTTATTTTAAGTAAATCTTTTACAAAATCAATTAAAGTACTTAGAGATGCTACTTATAAAATTTCTTGTGGTAATTATAATGAATTTGTTAGTGTTCAAAGTAGAGACGAAATTTTTGAACTTAGCGAAAATTTTAATAAAATGATAAAATCAATAAAATTGTATCAGGATAGGCTTTTATCTGCTGAACGAGAGAAAAAAGAGATGGAAGTTGCATCCCGTATTCAAACAAGTCTTTTGCCAAGTGAGGTTAAATCCAAGTATTATAATATTTCGGCAATAATGATCCCAGCAGAAAAAGTAGGGGGTGATTATTATGATATAATTGTAGGTGAAACAGAAGACAAACTTTGGTTTGGTATAGGAGATGTGTCTGGTCATGGGCTTGTTTCTGGACTTATAATGATGATGGCACAGACTGCTTTTAATACTGTTTTACTTAATGATCCAAAAATTAGTACCTCTGACTTGATAAAAAGAGTAAATAAGGTTTTATATCAAAATATAAGAAGAAGGCTTGCTGAAAGTCATTTTATGACTATATCTTTTATGGTAATTGACAATTTTGGAGATATTAAATATGCAGGAGCTCATCTTGATATTCTTATTTATAGAAATAAAACTAAAGAAATTGAAAGGGTTCAAACTACTGGAATTTGGCTTGGTCTTGTAGAAGATTTGGATAATAAAATACTTGAAAACTCTTTAAAAATGGAAAAAGATGATACTATGCTTTTATATACAGATGGTTTAATAGAGGCGAGAAATAAAAATAATGAACTTTACGATATGAATAGATTTATTAACAAATTTAGAGAAATAGGTCAAAAATCAGTTCTTGAAATCAGAGAGGAAATTATTGCTGATGTGAAATCTTTTATTTCAAAACAAGATGATGACATAAGCTTAGTAGTTATCAAAAAAATATAATTATTGTGGAGTAATTGATGGTAAATAATGAAGAATTAGATAAAATGTATAAAATACGTGAACAACTAAGAAATACATATAAAATTACAAGTAATAAAGATCAAAAAGATAGAATTGGTTTATATTTAAATCAAATAGAGTCAATAATCAAAGATTTGGAAAGTGGTAAATGGATAAACCCAGTGAAATTGAATATAATATCTGAAGATATAAAAAAAGAATCTGGAGATGATGATGGTGATGATGGTGATGATGATTCGAGTTTAAAATACGATGTAGAAATAAAAAAAATCTCGGATAAATTTAATGACTCAGAGATGGACGGCTTATATTCTTATTTTAATTATTTTGAAAATAATTTTTTGCCACCTTTAAGCCAGTCATATTTGAGACTTGATTATAATCTTGGTAAAAAAAGAGAAGATGTGTTTGTAAAAACTGATTTGATAAGACTTTTAATTAAACAGTATATTGAAGATGCAGAAGTATTAAAAACAGTAACGAGAAAAGAGCAGATTGAAAGTTTCAGAGAACGTCTTGCAAACAGAAAAAAACAATTATTCATTAAAATTGGAGAATATTTACATGATTTTGAAGACTTTGTTGATAATTTGATAGGTGAAATGAATCTTGGAAGAAAAAATATTCTTAATGCAAACGAAAAATATGCAACAATATTTGAATTATCAAGAAAATCAATTTTGGAAGGTAAAAAATTTAAAGATATAATTACAGAAACAAAAATTTTTTTAAATGAATTTCTCAAAGTTCTTAGACTTCCAGATTTTAGAAAATTTTAGGAGGAAAAATGATTTCACAAAACCCATTAATAACTTTAGGCTCTCCTTATGGAATAGGCTATGAAATTTTTTTACTAACTTTACAAAACACAAATTTATTTAGTGAAAATAAACCTTTTGTAATTGGTTCAAAACAAATAATGGATTTTTTCCAAAAACTACTCGATTTTAAATTAAATTATCTTTCTGTTAATATAGAAGAAATTGATAATATAAAAAATATTAATTTGGCTGATTATAAATTTGTACTCCTCGATGTTGCAAATCCACAAAAAGAAATAAAAGAACTTAATGATATAACAAAATACATTGATGGAGAAATAGCATTCAAAAGTATAGATATAGCAGCTGATTTGGTATCAAAAAATTATTTCAAAAGCATAGTAACTCTTCCAGTGAGTAAAGAAAATATAAACTTAATAGATAAAACTTTTATGGGGCACACAGAGTTTTTCCAAAAAAAATGGAATGAACAAAAGGTTTTTATGACATTTGTCTCATCTAAATTAAATATGCTTCTTCTTACCACACATATTCCACTAAAAGAAGTAAGCAATCATATCACAGAAGAATTAGTTGAATCTGGCATAAAAGCATCAATTGAGTTAAAAAATAGATTGGGATTACAAAAAAAGATTGGATTTTTGGGTATAAACCCTCACTCTGGAGAAAATGGACTTATAGGCACAGAAGAAATCTGGATTAAAGACATAATTGCAAAATACTCAAAAGATATTGATGGTCCGATACCCGCTGACACTGCTTTTACTTCTTTTAATATAAAAAAATATGACATTTATATAACAAGTTACCATGATCAAGGGCTTATTCCTTTTAAAATGCTTGCTTTTGACGAAGGGGTTAATTTGAGTTTTGGAATGAAATATATCCGTACAAGCGTAGACCATGGTACTGCCGTTGGACTCGTTGGCAAAAAAATCGCAGGGCTTGATAGTTTTATCAATGCTTATAATGTTGCGGTGAGGTTGGGGTAAAAAGCATAAAATTTTTGTTAAACCAACCTATTAAACGCGATATTATACTTTTTGTTCTCTGTTAAAAATTTTGAGTTGTTTAAAGTTGCTATTGATTGTTCTATTATTAAATTAATTTTTTTTAATTAGCCATTAAAAATATGTGCATTTTTAAAGAGATAAAAAAAGTATGCTTCTGGCGTTTTCTAATGACTTATTCAGTAGCTCCTATTTAAAAATAGCATTTTGTTTACAAATATAACTTATGTTTTAAATAATTATAGTTTTTCAATTCGATAGGAATTTCTTTATCTAATACAAAAATATTGATTTTTTTTATTAAAAGATATAATATATATATAAATTTATATTTTCTTAACATTTAAATTTAAAAATGTCTAATTATACCAAAAAGTTTTTAGTTTGCCTGAAATCTAATTACTTTAATCTGTGTAATCTGTGACAATCTTAAAAATTTGTGTTATATCGAAGTAAAGTGGAGAATTTTTGTGGAGAATACAAGAGTTGCGGCAATAGATATAGGTTCGAGTGCTATAAGAATGACAATCGCTGAAATAATTAATGATAAAGTTAATATTTTAGAAGAATTGAGGCAGCCTGTTAGACTCGGAAAAGATTCATTTCATAAAGGTAAAATTTTAAGACCAACTATAAATGAAGCTATTTTAGTTCTAAAAAAATATAAAAAACTTTGTGAAGAATATAATGTTTCTTTAATAAAAACAGTTGCAACAACAGCAGTAAGAGAAGCGACTAATGTTGATATTTTTATTGATAATATTAAAACTTTTACAGATATTGATGTTGAAATTCTTTCCACAACTAAAGAAACACTTTTTATACATAGAGCATTGATAAAACAGCTTGAAGAAAATAATGAAATTAAAGAAAAAGAATATCAAGCAATAATAGAAGTTGGGGCAGGGACTGTTGAAGTAACAATTTTTAGTAAAGAATGTATCGTTTTTTCTCGATCCCTTCCTCTGGGTACTCTAAAAATGAAACAAATATTTAATAAATATTCTGATAATGAAGAGCATTTTTTTAGATATTTAAAAGCGATTGTTTCAAACGAACTCAGAACTTTAAAAAGAGATATACCGACTTTTAAAATCAAAAAAATTTATGGGATAGGCTCAGAACTTGATTGTATTTCTAAGGTTATAAATGGTGAAAACAATCAAAATATGCCAGTTGATAAAAAAGAATTTCAAAAACTCTGTGATAAAATACAATCTTATGCTGAAGAAGAGATGATTCATAGATTAAAAATTTCTTATGATTTAACAGAAACTTTTTATGCAACCAATATAATGTTTTTAAAGATACTTGATTTTTTTAAAGCTGATAGTTTCAATCTTCCAAAAGTGTCTTTAAGAGACGGCATAATAGAAAATATTCTAATTAAACAAAATAATTCAAATTTATTTTCTCAGTTTGAAAAACAGGTAAAAATAAATGCCACTAATATAGGGAGAGCATTAAATTTTGATGAAAAGCATGCAAAGAAAGTATTAGAATATGCTTTAATTATTTTTGAAAAAACTAAAGAAATTCATCATCTTGGAGATATAGAAAAATCTTATCTAATTGTATCATGCCTTTTACATGATGTAGGTACTTCTATCTCAAATAGGTCTCATCATAAACATAGTCTTTATGTAATAAACGCCCAAGAATTTCTTCATTTTGGCGAAGTAGAAAAAAATATTATAGCAAATGTTGCAAGGTATCATAGAAGATCACCGCCAAAGACTACACATCCTGACTATATGAGACTTTCTAACAAACACAAAATGATTGTTATAAAACTTGCTTCTATTTTAAGAATAGCGGATAGTTTTGATAATAGTAATTTACAGCTTGTAGAATCAATTGATTTAAAAATTGAAGATGAAAAAGTAATTATTATTTGTAATACAAAGAAAAATATTTATGCAGAGGCTTATTCTTTTAAATATAAAAAGGATATGTTTGAAGATTTTTTTGGAATT
This sequence comes from Spirochaetes bacterium GWB1_27_13, assembly GCA_001829125.1. Taxonomy (GTDB): domain Bacteria; phylum Spirochaetota; class GWE2-31-10; order GWE2-31-10; family MWDO01; genus GWC1-27-15. The sequence continues at coordinate 5,875 of MIAN01000051.1, forward strand.
GCAATAACACTTAAAATAAAAAGGATTTAGTTATGAGTAAATATGAGCAGTTTTTTAATAGAGAGTTAAGTTGGATTGAATTTAACTGGAGAGTATTAGAAGAGGCTTTAGATAAAACAAATCCAATACTTGAGAGGTTGAAATTTCTTTCAATATTTTCTAATAATCTTGATGAATTTATAATGGTTAGAATTTCTGCTTTAGTATCACAACTTAAATCTGGTTACCCTTTAAAAGATGCTTCAGGACTTACGGCTATCGATGTTTTAAATAAATTACAAAAAAGAATTTCAGAATTAGTCAATTTGCAATACGAATGTTTTACTAATGATATACAAAAAGAACTTGAAGAAGAAGGATTTTATTTTTATACTGTAGAAACACTTCCAGAAAAATACAAAGAATCTTTAAAGCAGCTGTTTCTTAAGAAATATTTTTTAATTCTAACGCCAATGGCAATAGATAGGGGGCATCCTTTTCCGTTTTTAGCAGGAAAGACACTAAATATTCTTTTAAGACTTGAAGACCCCAAAAAAAATGAACCTTTGTTTGCGGTAATCCCTTATCCTTCAAAGGATAGATTTATTGCTATACCGGGTGACGAAACAAATCAAAAATATATATATGTTGGTGAATTAATTAAACTTTTTGCAAATTATTTTTTTAAAGGTTATAATATTCTAAAAAGTTGTATTTTTAGAATAACAAGAGATGCAGAGTTATCAATTGATGAGGAAGGTGCAGAAGATTTGCTTTCAGCAATTGAGGATCAACTTAAAAAAAGAGAAAAGGGTAGTGCTATAAGGCTTGAAGTTGAAGCTGATGCTGATGAGGAATTGCTTGACTTTTTGTTTCAAAATATAGAATACTATGACGGTTTTTGTTTTAAAATAAAAGGTCCTATTGATTTATCTTCTTTTTCACAAATAGTTTTTATGAAAGGTTTTGAAAAATTAAAAGATGCTCCATCAGCGCCTGTTTTATCTAAAGAATTTTTGGATGTTAAAGAAAGCATATTTGAGATTATTTCAAGAAAAGATAGACTTTTAAATCTTCCATTTGAATCATTCGACCCAGTTGTTAGATTTATAGAAGAGGCTTCCTGCGACCCAAAAGTTTTGGCTATTAAACAGACTCTTTATAGGACATCTGGGGATTCTCCAATAGTAAAGGCTTTAAAAA
>MIAN01000051.1:7066-42450 GCA_001829125.1 Spirochaetes bacterium GWB1_27_13
AAACGGAAAACAGGTTACAGTTGTTGTTGAGCTTAAGGCAAGATTTGATGAGGCTCAAAATATAAACTGGGCAAAACAGCTCGAACAAGTTGGTTGTCATGTAATTTATGGTATTGTTGGTTTAAAAATACACTGTAAAGTTGCTTTAGTCGTTAGAGATGAAGAAGACGGTATTAAAAGGTATATTCATCTTTCTACTGGAAATTATAATGATAAAACTGCAAAAATTTACACAGACATTAGTTTGTTTACAGCAAAAAAAACTTTTGGTAAAGATGCTTCTGCGATTTTTAACCTTTTGACTGGCTACTCCGAGCCTCCAAGATGGCAAAAACTTGTTTCTGCACCATTAGATTTAAGAAATTTTTTTCTTGAGAAAATAGAAATGGAAAAAAATAATGTTAAAAATGGTGGTAAAGGTAAAATTATTGCAAAAATGAACTCATTAGTTGATACAAAAGTAATTGAGGCTTTATATGATGCTTCAAAAGCAGGTGTTCAAATTCAACTAATTATTAGGGGAATGTGCTGTTTAAAGCCAAATGTTTCTAATTTAAGCGAAAATATATCAGTTATTAGCATAGTAGACAAATTTTTAGAACATTCGAGGATTTATTATTTTTATAATGGTGGAAATGAGAATATATATGTAGCAAGTGCTGACTGGATGGAAAGAAATTTTGATAGAAGAATTGAATTATTGTTTCCGATAGAGGATGAAGACCTTAAAAAAGAAATTTTAACGATATTAAAAATAAGCTTATCTGATAATGTAAAAGCAAGAATTTTACAATCCGATGGCAGATATACAAGGAAAAAACCAGATTCTGATAAGATTATTAGGAGTCAGGTAGAATTTTATCATTATCTAGCAGAAAAAAATATCGAAAAAAAAACAAGTGAAACCCTTTTTATACCACGAAAAAACCCAGATGAAGAAGAAAAGATTTTGTAGGTGATTGAGAGCTAAAAAACGCATTTTCTTTATATTTTATATCTAATTTGGTTAAAATTAAGACTATGGGAAAGAATTTTGATGTGAGCAAGTGGCAAATACCTTTTATTTCATTAGAGTAGAAAAAATTTCATTATTTTAATAAATTTCATGTAATAAAATTAACTCAATGGAGAATTTTATCACTCCATCTCCCTAAAAATCTTAGCCATTTATTTATCATCTGTCGCTAAAAATTGCTCTTTATTATCTGATTTTGATAAGTCTAAGAGGAAATAGGTAATTTAGAGTAATTTTTATTAATTTATTATCAATAAATATGTCTAAAGGAAAATCTTGATATAATATATGCTAATTCTTTTAGGTTAACAATTTCTATATTATTTATTTCATTAATATTATTATTTAAAAAATATTTTATATTTTCAAGTTCTTCAATTGCTTTGTCTACTTCATTTGTACTTTCTTTAATTTTTTCTTCATTAAAACTATTTATAAAATCATTAAAATTTATTTCATCGACATTTTCTTTTTCTATCATATTAAAAAATATTACCGAAAAAGAAGGCGAGCCAATAATTATAGCAAGTAATATTAATACTTCTTTATAATTATTTTCAGATTTATACCATTCACTATTTGATTTTATTAATCTATAAATATTTATAAATCTTTTTAATGATCTTGGAGAATCTCCTATAATAGGGGATATTAATTTTATGAAATTAACTTCATTATCTATTAGTTTCAAAAGTTTAGGATTTTTATTTTCATTTATTATACTTTCATTTTGTATTTTTTCTTTTTCTCTAATATTGATACTTGAAGTTGTTGTTTCATTTTTATTATTTGTTTTGGATGATTCAGTGACCATAATTGATTTATTTTCAATATCTTTTTCTAATAATCCTTCAATATATTTTAATTTTACATCATTTTGAATAGGTTTTAATTTGAATGGTATTTGAAAAATTTTTTCGAGGTAATCAAAAGGAGTTGCACTTCCCTTTAACTCCATAAAAAATTCTGACTTTGCAAGATTATCATCTGTTTTCACCATTAAATTAAATTTTTCTAAAAGAGATTTAGATATCCATCTTGCATCTACTCCAACTACAACAATAAATAAAGGAAATGCTAGAATTAAATGAATAGCTTGTAAAACATTTATTACAATATCAGAAGGGCATCTATCAAGATCATCTATAAATAAAATAATTCTTTCAATTTTTTTATCGCAGTTAAAGATTTTACCATTTTTTAAAATTTGAGATAATTTTTCTTTATCTTCTTTAGTTACATATCCTAATTTGTAGATAGCTAATTTTTTTTCATAAGATTTTAAAGCTAATTCTTTTTCGTGTTTTTCTAAATTATTTAAAAAAGATTGAAATTTATTTGTTTCAAATTGTTTTGGAATATTAACATAATCAATAAAATAGTTTTTTATATCATTCTTGGGAATACTTTTAAATTTATATCCTATAGATTTTAAGAATTTATAAATATATTTATACTCTTTTCTCTTTAAATTTTTTTTTAAGATGTATTTCCTTTTGAAGTATTTTTTTTTGTAATATTTATTAATTATATTTTCTTCTTTAGAAGTCTTAAATGTTTTTGTATATGGATCATAAATAGATATATCTTTATATTCATTATATTTCCTAAATGTTTTTGTCTCTATATCATAAGTAGATGTATCTTTATATTTATCACTTGAGAGTTTTTCTTTAATATAATTATTATAATCTTTAGAACTTATTTCAAAAGGTGGCATTCTTATATTTTCAATGATTAATATATTATTATCTTTTTCTCTTTTATATATTCTTTTAAGATATTCTTTTTCTTCTTTATTTTTAATTTTATTTAAAATACCTTTTTTAAAAACTTTTGCATTGATTTCATTTGGTATTTTTATTATATCGTATTTTAATAATATTTTTTTTAATTCTTTTTCTTCTTCTATTTTTAAATTATCTATAAATATATATTGTTCTTCCATGTCATCATTTTTTTTATATATTTTTTTAATAAATTCTATATCTTTTGGTTTTAATATTGGATTACTAATTATTTGATTATATAGAGAATTATCAATCTCAATTTGAATATTATCATATAAATATTCACTTAATTGTTCAAAATCTTTTCTTATTATAGAAATTATTCCAAGATGTTTTTGATAATCACAACTATTTAATCTTTTTTCTATAAAATTAGTTATTAATTTTCCTTTATTTATACTTGATATTTCTATCTCAATTTGACTTTCTTTTAATTTAGCCTCGAAAAATTTGTTTTTTGCATCATTTTCAATTTCAATTAGTTTATCATATTCTGCCTGCAATTCTTTTGTAGTTTTATTTTTTGAATATATATTTTTATAATTATTTAAAGTATTAATTGCTCTTGTTTTTAATTCTAATTTTTTTATAAATTCAATAAATGTATTAATAAAAGGAACAATTTTTAGAATAATTATAGATAATGGTGTTAAAATTGAAATTATAAAAAGAATAATTGTTTGTTGATTAAAGATAAATATTAAAAATGATGAAATTATTACTAAAAATATAAATAATAAAATAATCTTATTTCTATTTTTAGATAATGAGAATAATTCTTTAATTTCTTTAATAAATTTATTAAATCCATCTTTATATTCTTTTATATCACTTATAATTGATTTTACTTTTTGGTTTATATCGCTATTAATTATTTCATCTTTTAAATTAGATAATTCTTTAATAACTTTTTTATCAGTTAGAGTGGATTCAATTAATGATTGTATCATAATATTTACTTTATTTTCAGTAATCTTTTTTTGAATATCTGTTAGTTTTGATTCTGCAATTTTTCTTTCTTCTTCTGCTTCAAGTTTTATCCTTTTTACTGTTTCAAGATTATCATATAATTCTTTTTCTTTTTTTTCATCATTTGTTAATATTTTTAATTGAGTCGCTAATTCTTCAAATATATGACAAACAAGGCTTGCCCATAAATTTGTATCAATATAATGCCAAGCATTAAACTCTATCAAAGAAATATTCATACAATAGGCTGTTTGTTTTGAAACATAATCAATTAGATATAATTTTTGTATTATTTTATTTATTATTTTATCATCAATATTATTGTTTAATTCGTAAATATTTTCTTCTTCATTAATTTTATAATTTTCAAATAAATTTTTATCATCATTTTGTAATTTATTTAATATTTCATCTTCAAATTTATTTTTATCAATTTTATATATTATACTCTGGGCTTGATTACTCAATCTTTTAATTTCTTCTTTCATCTTATTCATAAAAAAACTTTTTCCAGAACCCCAATTACCAAATAATCCTATTGATAATGGAGGCACTAAGTCTCTTGATGATACTAATCTTGAAAATGCAATAGTTTCTTTATTTCTATTTAGAAAATCTTCGCCTAAAGGTGAGTCAGATATATATCGGGGGCGTTTTTCAGAATCAAGAATAGTCTCTTTTTTCTTAACAACAATATTGATTAAATTAATAATAGTTTCAACTATATCATCTGAATTTATATCATCTTTAAATTGTAATTTTTTAAAATCATTTATATCAATACCTTGATAAAATTTTTTATATTCTTCCCAATTACTTATTATTATGGAATATAAAGTATCCGAGTTCTCATTTTTGTTGGTAATATGATTTAATGAAATTGGGAAAAAAGGTTTATTATATTTAGCATTATCTTTCATAAAATTGAAATAATCTAATCCTCTTTTTCTAGTGCCAATGATAATTATGGCAGAGGCATTTGATAAACAATTTTTATATGACTCAAACTCTGTGTTACTTGTAATTTTTATAGCATCATTAAATAAAGCATCTTCATTGTATAAATTTTGGAGAATAGCATTGTTTATATTATTAATATCCCATTTTTTATTTGTAATCATAGTATTTCTAAATGAATTACTAATTATCTTATCAATACCTTTTTTTCTACAACTTGTTATTAAATAATAATCATTTAATGCTAATTTTTCTCCAATTTTTGCAGCAACATCATTTTCTATATTGGGCAAATTATCTGTAATACTTCCTAATATATGTATATATGGATAATTATTATCTTTATCTATTTCTGTTACAATAGGAGGGTTAATGTCCATATCTCTTAACTCAAATAATTTATCAATTTGAGTCTTAAAGTTTTGTTTTAATTTAATTAAAGCTTTATATAAATTAGTAAATTCAGGAAAGTTTCGTTCTATCTCATGAATCAAATCAGTAATTCGAGTTGAATAATCACCAAAATAAACATTTGAAATCTCAAGTTCTCTACACAAGTTATCAAAATCATTTTCGTTTGAAAATTTGTCAATTAGAAACTTTTTTATTTCAAGTGTTATTTTATCAACCATATTAAGACTCCAATTTCTCAATATATTATAAAATATTATATGATTTTGGTAAATTATTTTATAAAAAAATATTATTTTATAACAAAAAATAGTTATTCAAGAATATTGTAGATAAAAAAGCGACATTCGCGAATGTCACTTTTTTATATTGTTTTTCTTCTAATAAAGATATTTAAAACCTGAATTTTACATAAAAAAAATGAACCAACGATAAAAACCGTTGGTTCAAAAGTTTTTTATTTAAAAATATTTTGAATTAATTTAATTATTGCTTGATTTAGTCCAATACAAGTACCAACAAATACAATACTAACCATACTCATTAGTTTTAGAAGGATATTTATACAAGGACCAGATGTGTCTTTAAATGGGTCGCCGACAGTATCACCAACAACTGCTGCTTTATGAGCATCGCTTTTTTTACCACCGTGTTTTCCGCTTTCGATATATTTTTTTGCATTATCCCAAGCCCCACCAGAGTTAGCCATCATAATAGCAAGTACAAATCCACTAACCAAAGAGCCAGCGAGTAAAGCCAAAACTGTAGCAGGTCCAAAAATTATTCCAATAAAAATAGGAGTTGATACAGCCATTAATGAAGGAACGATCATTTCCCTTTGAGCACCTACTGTACTTATTTGTACACATCGTGCGTAGTCTGGTTTTTCTGTACCTTCGAGGATTCCCTTTTTCTCTTTAAATTGTCTTCTAACTTCTTCAACCATAGCCTTTGCTGCACGACCTACCGCACCCATTGACATAGCAGAAAAAATAAAAGGCAAAACTGCACCTATAAAAAGCCCAACTAAAACCATTGGATCAAGAATATTCTCACTCAAAAAATATGCACCACTTTTTAGAGGTATAATAAAAGAATTATAACCAAAACTTGTAGCTTTATTAAATGATTCTACCCAAACTGCTGAATGTGCTGCATCAAGTTTTAAACTCTCAAGTATTTTGTTACCGTATTCTGCAAGTAAGGCTAAGGCTGTTAATGCAGCACTACCTATTGCAAAGCCTTTTCCAGTAGCCGCTGTTGTGTTACCCAAAGCGTCCAAAGCATCAGTTTTTTTTCTTACTTCTGGGTTCATTTCTGCCATCTCTGCAATACCACCAGCATTATCGGCAACAGGTCCATAAGCATCGGTTGCAAGTGTAATGCCAAGTGTAGAAAGCATTCCTACAGCTGCTAAACCTATGCCATAAAGTCCAAGATTCCCTGCACCAGCAAAGAAGTAAGCAGCAAGTGTCCCCAAAACTATTGTAACTACTGGTATCCAAGTTGACATCATACCTAAAGCGAGTCCACCAATAATTACAGTTGCAGGACCAGTTAAAGCTGTATCAGCAAGATTTTTTGTTGGTTTATAGTGATCTGAGGTAAAATATTCTGTGAAATAACCAATTATATTACCAGCAACTAAACCTGCCATTATAGAGCCCCAAAGTCCGATTGATTTGATACCCAAAAGTCCCCATACAACAAAAAAAGATACAACTGCGATTAGTATAGTACTAAAATATATACCAGTCCTTAATGCTCTAAGTAAAGTCTTTTGTGTAGCATCGTCTTTTGCTTTAACAAGGAATGTTCCTGCAATAGAACAGAGTACACCAACTACCGCAATAACAACTGGAAGCTGGATGTATTTTAATATTGTATTAATGTCACTTCCTGCCATAGTCACAGCAGCGACAGCCCCCAAAGCCATAGTTGCAACAATTGAGCCAACATAACTTTCGTAGAGGTCTGCACCCATTCCAGCTACATCGCCAACATTATCACCAACATTATCTGCAATTGTAGCAGGGTTACGAGGATCATCTTCTGGGATACCAGCCTCAACTTTACCAACTAAATCTGCTCCAACATCAGCAGCTTTTGTATAAATACCGCCACCAAGTCTTGCAAATAATGCCATAGTAGAAGCACCCATACCAAAAGTAATCATAATAGGAGGAATTTCTTCTGGGCTTACAATACCAAGACCTAAAGGCATAAAAACATACCTAAGTAAAATCCACCATAAAGCCAGATCAAAAAGTCCCAAACCTACTACAACCATTCCCATAACTGTTCCAGAGTTAAAAGCAACTCTTAAACCAGAGTTAAGGTTTATACTTGCAGCTTGTGCTGTTCTGCAATTTGCTTTTGTTGCTATTTTCATTCCTATAAAGCCTGCAAGACCTGAGAAAAATCCACCAGTAATAAAAGCAATAGGAACAAAAACAGAAAGCCATCTTTCACCAGTAATATTAGGTAAAATCCATGCAATAAATCCAAGTATAAAGAATAAAACAATAAAGAATATTCCAACAACTTTATATTGTTGTCTTAAGTATGCCATAGCACCTTCTTGAACATACTTAGAAATTTCTTTCATTTTATCAGTACCAGGGTCTTTTTTTAGAATGCCAAGTGCAAGAATCAAGGCAAAAACTAAAGCACAAAGCGAACCAAGTCCTGTTAAAAACATTAAATCAATTCCGCCAGTATTATTTGATTCTGCAAATAAACTGGCTGGAAGTAAAGCAAAAAATAATAAAAAGATTTTTTTATTCATTATGTCCCCCTTATCAATTAAATACCATTATAATAGAAAAATTTAAATTTTGTTAGTTTTTTTTATAAAATTTAAAAGTGTAATAAAATCTAAAAATATTTATATATATAGAAAAAAAATAAATAACATTTTAAAAAAGAAACAAATTTGTATCTATGAAAATATATTATAATTACACAATTTAATCCGTACCAATCCGCGATAATCTGTGATAAATCCGTGTTATACTATTTTAATCTGTGTTAATCAGCGATAATTTGTGTTAATCTGTGTTATATTATTGACAATTTATAAATCCTATCTTATACTTTCTATTAATATATACCAAAAAGTTTTAAATTTAAATGAATATTGTTATTTTATATAATTACACAATTTAATCTGTGTCAATCTATGGTAATCTGATTAATTAGTGTTATATTGCAAATCTTAGGATTGTTTTATGAATGGTTTTAAAATTCTAATTATTGATGAATCTGAAATTATAAGGAGTTTTTTTGCAGATATTTTAAAAAATAGTTTCAGGTTTGAAGTTTTTACTGTTAAAGATAGTATAAATGCCATTATAAAACTTAAAAATGAAAATACTATTCCAAATATTATTATTATGGATTATGATTCTAATTTTGATGATTTTCTTAGAGAAAAAGCAATTATAAAGAAATCATATATTCCAGTTATTGTTCTTATTAGTCAAATAACCAAATCAGCTATACTTGAAATTAATAATTCAAAACAAAAATATTCTGAAATAAAAAAAATAATAGCAAAACCGTTTTCTATTGACTCTGTGTTAAAAAGTATAGGCGAAATACTATCAATAATGTTGGAAATTGATAGAACTGAATGTAATTTGGAGGCTAATTTTAATGAAAATATTATTACAATTGAAAATACAAAGGGATTTAATAATCTTAAAACCGATATTCTAAAATTTAAACTAAAGGAGTTAAAGAATATTTATGATATATTTATGCCTCGTGTTTTCATAATGTTAAATGATATAAAAATATTAGATAGAGATATTTCTAAATTTAATCATTTCATCAACAAAATTATTAAGAGTCTTGAAGAAGACTATAGTTACCTCAAAAATCATTCAAATTTAGTTAGAATTTATTCAAATAACGAACTAACCTATAATTTTCTTAAAGAAATATATTCTATGCCTAAAAATGTCTATAATTCAATAGAAGAAGCAATAGATTCATTAAATGATATACAAATGGGAATGTATCTTAAGCCAGATGCAAATAAAATTAAAAAAGCACAATTTAAAGATAAATATCATTCTTTAGACCTTAGATTTGAAAAAGAAAAAATTGCAAAAGAAAATAATGAGAAGCAGGAAAAGAATGATAAAATTATTATTGCAATTGTAGATGATGATAAAGTTACCCATGCTTTTATAAAAGGTATTATAAAAGGAGATAAGTACATAATTAAAAGTTTTTTTAATGGTAAAGATTTTGTTGATACTCTTGCAAAAGAAATTCCAAATTTAATTTTTCTTGATATGATGATGCCAATAATGAATGGTATGGAAGTTTTAAGTTTTATGAAAAATAATAATTTACTAAATAAAACTGAAGTTGTTATATTTTCTGCAAATTTATCAAATGAAGTTATTAATAGTTTAAAATATTTTAATATCAACAATTATATGGCAAAAATAGTAAAAAATTATCCAATAATTGTTGATAGAATAAATAAAATACTTTCTGATATTGAGACTAATGGAAAAATAGAACATATTGAAAACTATAAAGAAGATATAAAAGTAGCAATAGTTGATGATGATTTTGGAATAAGAGAATATGTAAAACTTATTATGACTAATAATGGATTAAAACCGTTTCTTTATGAGAATGGTAAAGATTTTATTAGGAGTTTAGCGTTAAATCAGCCAGATATTATTTATCTCGATCTATTTATGCCTGAAATGTCTGGTTTTGATGTGATAAAGTGGCTAAATAAAAATAATTATAATATACCAATAATTGTATTTTCTGCATCATCTCAAAAAGAAACAATTAAAGAATTAATGGAATTTGGAATAAAAAATTTTATTTTAAAACCTCCTTCAAATCCAGATTTGTTATTATCAAAAGCAAAAGAATTACTTGGTGTAAATTTTAAATATAACACCAATTGATACAAATTAAATTGTATAATTAAATTATATTTAATTTTTATAGACTTTAACAAACTAAAAACTATTGGATTTATAAATACTTCTAAATTATTTGAAAATCATCTAAATTAATCCTTTTATTACTAAAATAATCTTTTTACTAAACATTATAATAAAATTTAGATAAATTTAGTCTTTTTGATATAAATTGCTTGACTTTTTTGTTATATAAATTATAATGATTCTAAATTAAAATATAGTACAAATTTAGATTTAAAAACTTTTAAATTAATGGAGAACTATGAATAATAAAAATGTTGTAAGAAATTATTTTTTGACATCTATTTCTTTTGGAATAATAATTGGTATAATTTTTCCTTTTTATTCTTCGCTATTTGTAAATTATAAAAATCAAACTGCATTTATTTTTTTCTTTATAAGTTGTATTTTTGCAGGGATTTTGGTTGGATCAATTTCTTATTTAATTGGAAGATTTATAATTATTAGTTATATAAAAACTACTTCAAAAACGCTTGATTTTTTTGCAAATCAACAAATAATAGACCTCACAAAAAAAATTGAAATCACTGAGACTGATAGTGTATCACAAATTGCTTTGTCAATAAATAATTTTAAAGAAAAACTCAATGATACTCTTAGTTCAGTTAAGTCAATTTCTACCGAAAACCATTCAATGTGCCAAAGCTCAATTAAGTTAAATGAAGAATTAGTAAATAATGCTTTGTTTATCTGTGATAATGTAGAAACAATAAAAAGAAATATGGAAAATATGGTTTCCGAAGCAGACAATATAAATATGGCAACAGAGGATATTAATCTAAATATTGAAGATTTTACTAACTCAGTAAACGAGCAGTCTTTTGCTATAACAGAAACAACTTCAATAATTGAAAAAATAATAAGTCTAATAAATTCTGTTACAAATAAAACTCAAAGTAAATTAGAAATTATAGAAAAAATAGGAAAATCCTGTGTTCAAGCAGAAGAAGAACTTTCATCAAATGTAGAATCTATTCAAAATATTTCTAAAGATACTAATACAATAATAGAATTAATAGATGTTATTAATAATGTTGCAGATCAAACAAATTTATTGGCTATGAATGCAGCGATAGAGGCAGCTCATGCTGGCGAATATGGGAGAGGTTTTGCCGTTGTAGCAGAAGAAATTAGAAAATTAGCAGAAAAGACTGCTTATAGTGCTAAAGAAATTACTAATAATTTAAAGAATACGGTAGAAAAAATAAGTAATCTTAGTCTAATAAGTGCTAATAATGCCAAAAGCCTAAATGATATTTTTTCAAATATAAATGATTTGATATTAACATTTAAAGTAGTAATTAATGATCTTATCGAAATTCAAAAAAATAATGACGGCTCTATGGAAAAACTTGGAAATCTAATCCGTATTACTATAGAACAAACTAATACTTCTACTGAAATGATAAATAAGACAAAAGAAATAGAAGATTCTATTGGGTTATATATAAAAAATGATAAAGAAGGGTTTGTTGCTATGGAAAAGATAAATAATATGGTAAAAGAATTCTCTGAAAAAATAGTATTTCTGAGCTCTATAATACAAAAAAGCTCAGAAAATACGACTAAACTTCAAGAAAAACTATCAATGATAAATACTAAATAAATTTTTATGATTCAATTGCATTTTTTATTGCATTTGGATCAAATACAACTTCTTTAATATTTCTTATGATTATAGGAGCTGCACCTGTAGTCTGTGGAATACGGACAACTATAATTTTTTTATTCTGGCTTTTGGCATGTTTAATTTCATAGTCTACACCTACGCTATTGTGAGTGTCATTCCCAACCAATACTAATACACAAGATGCTCCAGTAAGTTTTGGGCTAAGGTGTTGTTGAATAGCATTCATTCCACCTTGACGAACATCTTCTGTTTCACCAATAATATTAATATCTCCTAATCGTTTTTCAATAGCCCAATTTTTAATCTTATTTTTGTATTTAATATCTTCATATTTGTAACTGATAAAAACTTGTTTCATATAATACTTTCCTAAATTATGACTAAATTTTTAGATTTTTTTATGATGAATTAGAATCTAAAACGCTATTTAAACTCTTTTCAAAATAATCAATGTAATATCATCTGCAAAAGAATTATTATATTTTGCTAGATCACCATTTTTACAATACTGTGTAACTTCTTCAATAATAGCTTTTTTTATTTCCCATACTGGTTTATTTATATTTTTAAAGAATGCTTTTTTCAAGCCTTTAACATCAAATTGTTCACCTTTTTCATCTTTTGACTCTATTACACCATCTGTATATAAAAGTAGAATATCATCTTTTTCCATTTTAAACTCATAACAAGAAGTAGAAGGGTCTATTTCACTCAATATACCCATAAAAGGCACATTTCCTGCTAGTTCTTTCAATTCATGCACTTCATTTAGATTTTTTTTGTATAGAAGACCGATTTCGTGAGCTCCTGAGCAGTAAAAAGTGCCATTTTTTTCGAGTAGATAATTTTGTGTCATAAAAGCATCTGAGTCTGCTCTAACTTTATTTAGTAAAACCATAGTTTTATTAACATAATCATACATCAAAATTTCTGGATGTTCTAGATTAGTTCTCTCAAAAAGGTATGCCCCGTAATTAAAAGAAGATTGTGCAATTAATGCAATAATTCCTGCTTGAAGCCCATGGCCTGACACATCACCAATTGATAGCCAATTACCATTTTTTGTTGATCTAAAATCATAACTATCGCCGCCGACTTCTGTTGCTGCAATTGTTTGATGGGCAATATCATAACCATTGAGTTTCTCATCATAACGAGGTAAAATTGAGTTTTGAATTTTTGCTGCTGCTTCCATTTCTGACTCAAGTCTTGTAATTTCTTTTGTTTTTTCTAATAATTTAACAATTGAAATAGAAAGATCATTGTAAGTTTTTGCAAGAATATCTTTTTCTGAGCGTTCTCTTACTTTATAATTATAATTTCCTTTAATCAATTCATTAGCACCAGTTGTCAATTCTTTCAAATAGCCGATTATTTTTAAGAATGCGTTACCCATTACATCTTTTTCGGATTTTGGTTTTAAATTAGACTCTGTGTCTCCCACAGATAATTTTTGTGCTATATCTGATAATTCTTGATAATAAAAAAGTATTATATTTACACTATCTGTTAGTTTTACAATTTCATCATCTTCTCTTTTTTCTTTTCTTCTTTCAAGATTTTCTCCAACAAAGTCAACCAATTTTTTTGTAGCCTGTTCAACACCTCTTGATATTCTTGCTGCGTTTTGGATTGAAAAAATTATCCCAAGTAAAATTTGAATCAAAAATAAAATCGGGATAACTATCAAAACCAATGTATTTACAATGTCTGAATATTTTTTTGTTAATTCAATGATATTATTTACCTTTTTTGAATAATTTTCAGAAGAATTAAAAAACACGTCAATTTTTTCAAATAATCTAATTGCCTTAATTATATATTTTCCTTTTTGTTGATCTTGAATCATATTGTAATTTTTATAAACAAGTTCTCTCAAATTTAATCTTTTAAAATAATTAATTTCTTGTAATTTTATAAATTGCCTTGTTTCTTCATCTTCTAAATTTTCAAATTCTTTAGTTAGAATAAAATCATCTATAGAATTTATTATTGGAGTTAAATTTTCTGTTTTTGTAAGTTTCCACAAGTTTTTCATTAGATTAAATTGTTCTTTAAATTCTTTAGTATCCAAAAATTTAAATTTAGATTTTTCTATTTCGGTAATTTCTTGGTCAACCAATTTTATATTTTCTTTTACATTTTGGATTGGTTTGCCATTCAACCATCTAATAGAAGAAAGATATAGATTATCTTCTATATTTAACCAATAAACATTTATAGAATTAACAAGTTCTACTCTATTCGAATAAAAACTCTTAAATCCAAAAGTAAAAACAGTTAAAATAAAGACAATCACCGCAAGAATAACTATTATCATATTAGATAGAATAATTTTACCTTTTATCGTCTTACTCATTTTTATATCCTTAAGTTATAAAATATTAAAATCAATAAAATCAACCTCTTAAGTTTCGCCTAATTTGTTGATAATTATAATCAATTATTAAAAAATTACAAGTGATTTTGTAAAATCTAAATTTTATATCACAATTTTATTGAAATTTTTCGTAGTTCTTATATAATAGGGTAGAAATTACAATTTGGAGGTTACAGTCCCGAAATTTTCATTTTCTCAAAAGTATAAAATTTAGTTAGAAATTTTTAATATTTGCTGATTTGAAAAATTTTGTAATCTACAAAAATCCGTGAAAATATGTATAATAATTTTTAGGAATCTAAAAAATGGAACTAAAGATAAAAGATTTAATTGGATTATTTAATGTTACAGAAAAAGTAATTTTAAAATGGATAAAAGAAAAAAATTTGCCTTCATACAAAATAGATAATGAATATTTTTTTAATAAACCAGAAATTAATGAATGGATTTTAAAAAATAATATAGCAGTTTCTGATAAAATATTAGATTTTAAATTAACGAATATTCCTGTATCATTAAGTAATCTTATAAAAAAAGGTGGGATATTCTATAATGTAATGGGTAATAATCCCAAAGAATTGATTACAAACTCAATTAATCTGATAAATACTCCTTCTAATTTATCAAAAGAAGAAATTATTTATTCTTTATTGCAAAGAGAAGACTTGATGTCTACTGGAATTGGTAAAGGAATTGCTATTCCACACTCACGAAATCCAATAATAGCAGATATAGAAAATGAATGTGTAGCATTATGTTTCTCAGAAAACCCAATAGATTACGATGCAATTGATAAAATACCAGTACATAGTTTATTTTTTGTATTGAGTGCAAATCCAAAGAGACATCTTGAAATTCTATCTAAAATTGTTTTTTTATGCCAACAAGAGCAATTTGTGTTTATTTTAGACAAAAAACCTACAAAGGAGTCAATTTTAGACTTTATCGAAAAAAAAGAATCAGAATGGAAAAAATAAAATGGAAATATTTTTTATTGGTTTACTCATTATTTTTTGTGGTTTTATACTTTCTATCTTTTTTTCTGAAAAAATCAAGATTTATATTGTCTTGTTTTTTTCTTTAATTGGGATAGTTTTAACTATAATTTTACCAATAAATGTAATTTTATCAGGTAAAAGTCTAAATTTCAACCTAAATCTTAATTATCCAATAGGATTAGCGAGTTTTGAAATAGATTTACTTTCTGCCTTCTTTATAGTTATAATTTGTATGATTGGTTTTTTTAATATAGTTTATAATATTGGTTATTTAAAAGAGATGATTAAAAAGAATATTTCATCTCAAAACTACTTATTTTTTTATGGAATACTCTATTTATCAATGATTTTGATTGTTTGTACTAAAAATGCCATAATATTTTTGATTTTATGGGAAATTATGGCTTTATCTTCATTTTTTATTATAACTTTAAATAGTGAAAACAAAAAATCTTATATGTCTGGCATTGTTTATTTAATTGCAATGCACATTTCTTTTATATTTCTTTCTGGGGCTTTTATAGTTTTGGCTTCAAAGTCTGGGAGTTTTTCTTTTGATTCTTTTAAAAATGTTTTCAAAAATGATCAATTTTTAACAAATATTTTATTTATACTTTTTTTTATAGGATTTGCAATAAAAGCCGAATTCGCTCCTTTTCATTATTGGTTTCCAAAAGTATATCCTATTGCACATTGTGGGACATTGAGTCTTATTTCGTCAATTATGATTAAAATTGGGATTTATGGTTTATTAAGGATTATTTTACTTGTGCAAATGCCTTCAATTTTTATTTCTTACTTTGTTTTGTTTATTTCATTGTTTTCTTGTGGCTATGGGATAATTTATTCATTAATGCAAAAGAATATAAAAAATTTTTTAACATATAGCAGTGTAGAAAATATCGGTATAATTGGGACTGGTATTGGTATAGGAATGCTTGGACTTTCTTATCAAAATACAATAATTAGCCTTTTGGGTTTTGCAGGGGCTTTATTTCATATTCTAAATCACTCAATTTTTAAAAGCATTCTTTTTTTTGGATTGGGTAATATAATTTTAAAGACAGAGCATGAAGAAATTGAGAGTCTTGGTGGTTTAACAAAAAAAATGCGGACTACTTCTATTTTATTTTTGATTGGTTGTATTTCTGTTTGTGCTTTGCCACCTTTTAATGGATTTATAAGTGAGTTTATAATTTATAATGCCCTTCTAAATGGAATGAAAATAAACCAAAATTTAATCTCGATTGCTTCTATCTTGTCGATTGGGGTTTTGTCTTTTATTGGTTCTCTTGCAATTATTGGATTTACTATGCTTTATAGCGTGATTTTTCTTGGTAATCCACGAACTATATATAAAGAAGAAATTAAAGAAGTTAATATTTTAATGTTAGTTCCAATGTTTGCAAATGTTTTTTTTGTTCTTTTTATAGGTCTTTTTCCACAATTTGTATTTAGTTTTATTACAAGAATTTCACTAAGTTTTATGTCGGTTCATAGTTTGCCTCTAATGAGTTATGCTAATTTTGTTAATTTATTAAAAAATATTTCTTTTATAAATATAATCTTCTTGGTTAGTTTTTTAGCTATTTTTCTAATTAGAAATATAATTTTATTAAATAAACCGATTTATAAATACAAAACATGGGATTGTGGTTATCAAGGAACAAGTCTAAAATTGCAATATACTGCATTTTCCTTTATAAGTCCATTTTTAGAATTAATTAAACAGTTTATTCCTCTAAAAATAATTTTTGATAAGCCAAAAGGTTTATTTCCAAAACAATCTAATTTTGGAGTAAGAATAAGAGATTTTTTTGATTATTATATAGTAAGACCTTTTTCTAAATTTATGCTTTTTCTTATGAATTTATTTTCATGGATTCAAACTGGTAATATGCAGTTATATCTTTTGTATGGTTTAATTTTTCTTTTTGTAGCAATAGTTGTAATAGTTGGAGTTAAATGATGATAGAAAAATTTTTAAATATTTTAATATTGTTTTTTTTTCCATTTTTGTTTATTGGGATAATTAATCGAGTAAAGGCTTTTTGGGGTGGTAGAAAAGGTCAACCGATTTTCCAATCTTTTTTTGATTTTGTAAAACTTCTAAAAAAAGGGCAGGTTATAAGTAAAAATTCTTCTCTAATATTTCAAATTACACCAACAATCTACCTTGTAACAGTAATTTTGGCAGGATTGATTGTTCCTATGGTTAATTATCAAAATATCTTTAGTTTTGATGGGGATTTTCTAATTTTTGCTTATATTCTTGCATTTGGTAGGTTTTTTATGATATTATCTGCAATGGATACTTCAAGTAGTTTTTCTGGAATGGGAGCGAGTAGGGAAGCGACATATTCTGCATTGATTGAGCCTGTATTTCTAGTGATTTTATCATCAATTGGATTTTTGAGCGATCAGATTTCTTTTAAGGGGATTTTAACAACTCTTCAACAAAATAATATAATTTCAGTTTTATTAATTTCTTTATGTGTTGTTGCATTTTCGATTATAATGATAACAGAATGTAAAAGAGTGCCAGTAGATGATCCAAATACTCATCTTGAACTAACTATGATTCACGAAGTTATGATTTTAGATAACTCTGGACCTGATTTGGGGTTTATTTTATATGGAAGCTATATCAAGCTTATTGTTCTCAGTTCTATAATTGCAAACTTGATTTTACCTGCAAATTTGGCATTTTGGATTGCATTATGCTTGTTTTTGTTGATTTTAATATTAATTGCTGTTGCTATTGGCTGTATAGAATCAATTTTTGCAAGATTACGTCTTATTAGAGTTCCACAATTTATATTATTGATAACATCAATTGCTATTTTAGTTTTATCTATTATACAGTTTTCTATTTTTGGAGGTTTAAAATGATTGATTTATTTAATTTGTTAATCATTTTAATTGGCTCTTCAATGCTTTATGTTTCTTTTACTTACAGACTTGAAGAATATATAAAAACTTTGTCTATTCAAGGATTTTTGTTTTTTTTGATAATTTTATTAGATTTTGATAAAATTGAGATTTTAAATTTCATTTTTCTTATAATAGAAACTCTTATTTTTAAAACTATTATAATTCCAGTGTTTTTAAGTAAAATTTTAAGAAAAAACCATATAAATAGAGAGATTGAGCCTTATATCCCAAATTATTATTCTGTAATAATTGCAACTCTTGTTTTAGCATTTGGATTTTTTATTTCTTATTGGTCAAATGATGAGTTTCAAAATATTAGACCTCTATTTTTTGGAATTTCAATTTCTATAATAATAAACAGTTTTATAATAATTATTACAAGAAAAAAGATAATAACTCATGTCATTGGTTATATGTTTTTAGAAAATGGAATATTTTTGCTTTCTCTTTCCATTGCCGCAGAAATGCCAATTATTGTAAATCTCGGAATGTTACTTGATATTTTTGTAGGCATATTCTTACTTGGAATATTTGTTAATAAAATTAGTTCTACTTTTGAAGAATTAAATATTGACAAATTGACTACATTAAAGGATTAAAAAATGATTATTGCTATACTTTTTATTTTTCCAATTTTATCTAGTGCGTTTTTATTTTTTTTTAAAAACAAACAATTAAATGTGGTACTTACTGCAATTTATTCTTTAATTTATCTTAGTATTGTGATGTTTTTAGTTTTTAAGCCACAACAGTTTACTGAATTTTTAAAAGTGGATTCTTTAAATGTTATATTTTTGTTAATTCTTGCTATTTTACAATTTGGAATATCAATTTATAACATTGATTTTTTGACGCATTCTCAAGTTTCTATTAGAGACCATACGCTTTATTCTATCTTTTATCAGTTTTTTGTTATGGCTATGACAGGGATCATTCTTTCGACACATTTTGGTCTTTTATGGGTTTTTATAGAAGCAACAACTTTAATCACATTATATTTGATTAATTTTAACAAAACTAAAGAGTCTTTAGAGGCTTCGTGGAAATATATTTTTATTTGTTCTATTGGTATTTCTTTAGCTTTTGTTGGAATTATTTTTTTATCAATAGGTAATTTTAATATTAATTCATTGTTTTTTGAAGATATTTATAAAAATTACAAAAATATCAATCCTTTTTGGCTAAAATTATCATTTTTATTTATTTTAATTGGATTTGGTACTAAAATGGGTTTAGCTCCAGTTCATTCGTGGCTACCTGATGCCCACTCAGAAGCACCTTCGCCAATTTCTGCTATGCTTTCTGGGGCTTTATTAAATGGAAGTTTTTTGGGTATTCTTAGGATTTTTAAGGTTATGAGACTTTGTAACCTCGATGTTTTTGCCAAAATTCTTTTACTGATTATGGGTTTTTTATCTTTATTGGTTGCTGCAAGTTTTATAGTTAAAATTACAAATTACAAAAGAATGCTTGCCTATTCTTCAATCGAAAATATGGGGATAATTGCTATTGGGATTGGTCTTGGTGGGGTAGGTCTTTATGCTTCATTTTTGCATTTAATTTCTCATTCTCTAACAAAGGCATCGTTTTTCTTGACTGCAGGGAATGTTTTACATACTTTTCATACAAAAGAGACAAATAAAATAACTGGGATTTTAAAAACAGATAGATATACAGGTTTTTTATGGATTTTTTCTTTTTTTGCTATAATTGGTCTTCCTCCATTTCCTATTTTTATAAGTGAATTTCTAATTTTAAAAGAAATGATTTTTACTAAGAATATTATTCTTTTTATAATATTTGTTATACTTTTAACAATAATCATTTTTGGACTCGGAAAATCAGTTTTAAAAATGGTTTTTGGAGAAAAGAATGAGCATATAGAAAAGTATAAAAATAGTTTTTGGGTTTATTTACCACAAACTTTATTTTTGATAATTTTAGTTATAATTGGCTTATATATACCTAATTTTTTACATAAAATGATAGAAAATGCTGTAAATAGTCTATAAAATAAATCACAAACATAATTTTATAAAAATATACAGAATAGGATATTAAATATTAATAAAAGATAAAAAAAGCGATATATTAACAAATATCGCTTTTTTTTATTATTAAATAATTATTTCTTTTTCTTAAAAAGTGAAGTTATTGGGCTCATTAGTTTATTAATTAAAGATTTTGTAAATAACATATTAAAACAAAATTTACCCATTATTTTACTTACTGTAATAATTCCACCCATCATACCACCGGCAATTCCAGTTGAATTTATATCACATCCAGTCAAGTATAAGTTTTTAATAGGGGTATCAGCTCTTAACCATTCTTCTTTATATCTATCAACACTTGGAGTAAGACCTGTATATTTACCGTATTCCCAGTTTACTAAGTCTTCAATAGTTAATGGCGTTGATAAATCCTTATAATCAACCAAATCTTTAAAACCCGGTATTTTTTTATCCACATAGTCAAGTAATTTATTTGCTATATCTTCTTTTAATTCATAATAACTATCATCCCTATTTCTCCATTTTTGACCTTTCCATTGATCAAAAGGTTCAGTTTGTATAGAATATATTATTTCTGCTGTATGAAATT
Organism: Spirochaetes bacterium GWB1_27_13; assembly: GCA_001829125.1. GTDB lineage: Bacteria > Spirochaetota > GWE2-31-10 > GWE2-31-10 > MWDO01 > GWC1-27-15. The sequence continues at coordinate 27,737 of MIAN01000051.1, forward strand.
TAGCATTTTCTTCTTTTCTCATAGAAGAAAAAGATATAAAACAATGGTTAGGTTTACCATTTATGATTTCATAAGATTTATCGTATATCTTATTATGATCGTATTCATCAAAGAAAAGGAAATTACAACCGTCAAGTCCTATTGTTGTAGGAGAATCTTTTAAACCAAGATATAATATCAAGACACTACTTTTTAGATCAGTAAGATTTTTTATTTTTTCTAATAATTGAGGGTTATTATAATTAGGTAGTAATTTAGTATATGTATTGTAAGCACCAACAGATGATATTATTAATGGTGCATAGTATTCTTCATTAATATATTCTTTGTTTTCTTTTCTTGTAACTTTTACACCAATAGCCTCATTATCTTTGACAATAATTTCTGTTACTTCAGAGTTAGTTAATAGTTTTCCTCCATTTTTTATTATGGCAGGTGTAATTGTTTTTGCTATATTACTTGCACCACCAACAGGATAATAACCACCTCTCAAATAATGTTCTGCAATAACACTATCCATAGCAAAAGAAGCTTCTCTTGGAGGTGATAGATATGCAAGCCATCGTGATCCTAATATTCCTTTTAGTTTATCATCAGTGAAATGTGAGTTCATATACTCATCAACTGTCATAAAAGCAAGTTTTTCATAAGATTTTTTGATAAAAGAGAGTATATTTTGTACAAATTTTGGAAAAATATTAGATAGATGATGGATTTTATACCATATAGAGGCTCTATTTAAATCTTTAAAATATTCTTTTATGTTTTTCTTTTCTTTTGGAAAATTTCTTATTAGTTCTTTAATATATCTTTTTGGCTTAGAACTAACTTTAATTTTAAAATCAGGATATGAAAAAACATCGAAAAGTTCATTAAATTTTTTCCATTTTAGATTATTTTCTGTGATATAGTCAAAAAATAATCGTTCTGCTCTCCAGTTTTCCAAAGCTCCAACGTAATGAAGTCCAACATCCCATGCGTATTTTCCTCTTCTTTTAAATTCATGGCTTTGTCCACCTATTACAAAATGTTTTTCTAAAATAAGAACTTTTTTTTTGTACACTTTTGATAGGAAAAAAGCAGAGGTTAAAGCTCCGAGACCAGACCCCGCAATAATCACATCATATTTATCTTTAGAGATATTTTCCATCTATTTCTTACTCCTGTTGTTTAATTGCCTTTAATATATTTTTTGTATATACTTAACTTAAAAAATGTTGGATAATCAATATTTTCTAAAAATTTATTTAATAAAATTTTAGTTTACCGATAGTTAATTATCAATAATACCGTGTTTTGTCAACAATATTTAAGAATTATTTACTTTTACTTTTATACTATTTTACTATTAGAAAATAATTTTAAATGTATTGTTTTTTTTAAAAAATATTTATATAATACTATATATAATTTATTTAAGAAGGTAAATTGTGAGTTTTTTAGTTACAAAAAATAATAAGACATTTAAATTAAAAGATATTCCGTCTTTGGATATTAATACTTTTAGAGACCAAATAATTAAAGAATGTAAAAATAACAAAAGAATAGTTTCTTTTTTTTGCGAAAAGTTAGAAAAATTTGTAATTTTGTATGCAATTTTAGCATCTGATGAAGAATCAAAATTATATATTAGCTCAACACTTTTTAAAAATGAAAAATCATATCCTTCAATAACACAAGAAATTCAATCTTTTCATTTATTTGAGAGAGAATTTTATGAAGAAACAGGTATTTTGCCAGAGAATCATCCGTTTTTAAAGCCAGTTAGATATTCAAAAGATAGGTTTGATCAAAATCAGAAAATAGAAGATTATCCTTTTTTTAAAATTGAAGGTAAATCTATTCATGAAGTAGGGGTAGGTCCTGTTCATGCTGGCATTATTGAGCCTGGACATTTTAGGTTTAACTGTCATGGTGAAAACATTGATCATTTAGAAATACAACTTGGTTATCAACATAGAAATATTGAAAAATTATTTATACAAAATCAAAGTTCGTTTTATAATCTTATGATTTTGGCAGAGTCAATTGCTGGAGACTCAACTATTGCAAATGGACTTGCGTTTACTCATTCTATTGAGGCTCTTACAAATACTAATATCTCTCGTAAATCTCAATCTATTAGAGGAATAGCACTTGAACTCGAAAGGTCTGCTATGCACATTGGGGACTTATCGGCTATTTGCGGAGATGTAGCGTTTTTATTTGGAAATTCTGTTTTTGGTGCAATTAGGACTTTGGTTATAAATACATTACTTAAAATTTGTGGTAATAGATTTGGCAAAGGATTATTAAGGGTTGGTGGAGTTAATTATGACATTGATACCAATTTAAATCAGGAGATAAAAAAAACTCTCAATAAAGTTAGTAAAGATGTCGCTGGCATTGCTGATATTATGTTTTCTTCTCCTTCTGTTTGTGAAAGGCTCGAAAAAACAGGGATTGTTGATTTTGATACTGCAAAAAAAATAGGACTTGTTGGTATGGCAGGTAGAGCATCTGGTATAAATTATGATGTTAGATACAATCATCCTTTTGGAATATATAATTATTATCCTCTCTATGTATTAAAATTAGAGGGAGGGGATGTTTTTGCTCGCTCTTATATTAGATATATGGAAATAATGCATTCTATTAATTTTATTTTAGAACAACTTGATAGTTTTCCTGATTATGATTTGATGACAAAAGAAGTTGGCAGTATTGCAAAAGATAGTATGGTTGTGTCAATGGTTGAGGGTTTTAGAGGTGAGATAGTTCACAGTGTAATTACTGATAATAAAGGAAATATTTGTCGGTATAAAATAAAAGACCCTTCTTTTAATAATTGGTTTGGTCTTGCTATGGCAGTTAGAGATAACGAAATTTCAGATTTTCCTTTATGTAATAAAAGTTTTAATTTATCATACTGTGGTTTTGACTTATAAATAACACATTTTTACAGATTAGTGGATAAATTGCACGAATTACGCTGATTTGTATAAAAAAATGAGATAAAATATCTTTAATTTATAAAAACCAAGTAATAGGCAAGACTATAATCTGTGATAATATAATAAAATCAAAATCGGTGCAAATCCGTGTTATGGGGGTATAAATGCTTAATTTTTTTAAAGTTAGAATAAATCATGGTTCTCAGGCAATAAAAGATATAAAAAAAGCAACTGTAAACGATATGCACAGAGGATTTCCTGTTGTAGACGAGGCTTTTTGTTTAGAAAAATGTGAGGATTGTATAAATTGTTGTCCAACAGGCGCAATATCCAAATCTCCTCTTTCTTTAGACATTGGCAAATGCGTTTTTTGTGGAGAATGCGAAAGGCTTTGTAAAAATAAGGCAATTCAGTTTACAAATTATCACAAAATTTCAACAACAGATAGACAAAATTTAATTATAAATAAAAAACTCTCTTATGATGATTTTAACAATAATTCGATAAAAATAAGAAAAGATATAATAAAAATATTTAAAAGATCTCTAAAAATAAGACAAGTGTCTTGTGGTGGTTGTAATGCTTGTGAAATGGAGTTAAATGCTTGTTCAAATGTTAATTTTGATATGGGAAGGTTTGGAATTGATATTGTTGCATCTCCTCGTCATTCTGACTGTATTCTTATTACGGGTCCTATTACTGAAAATATGGCAGATGCTTTAGAGGATACATATCAATGTTCGCCAAATCCAAAAATAGTAATACTTGCTGGTAGTTGTGCTATTTCTGGTGGAATGTTTGCAAAATCGAATGCAATAAATAGAGAGTTTTTAGCTAAATATAAAATTGATCTTTATATACCAGGTTGTCCAGTTCATCCACTAACTGTAATAAATGGAATACTTGGTTTGTTAGGAAGATAGTCTTATGGATTACAAATTGATGACTTTAAAACAAAATCCATCTCTAACTGAAAAGCAGTGGCAAGTAACACAACAAATTTGGGAGAGATTTTTACTAAATAGTAAAGTAGCAAATAACAATTGGAATAAATTAGAAAAATATTTTCCAGAATACCAGATGTTTTTATTGGATAATGATAATGAAATTATTGGTTTTGCAAATACCATTCCAATAAGGCTTGATAAAAAACTATCTCGGTTACCACAAACAGGATGGGATTGGCTAATGCAAAAAGGAGTTGGTGATCATGAAAAAGACTTAATTCCAAATTATCTTGGTGGTTTGCAGATTGGGATCAGTAAAAAATATCAAAATAAAGGTTATAGTACTATAATAATAAAAGAAGTAAAAAAGAAATTTGTAGAAAATAAATTGAATGGTTTAATAATACCTATTAGACCTACATTAAAACACTTATACCCATTAATTTCTATGAAAGACTATATGTATTGGAAAGAAAATGATAAAATTTTTGACCCGTGGATAAGAATACATTTAAATTGTGGTGCAAAAATAATAAAAATATGTAAAAAATCTATGTTATATACAGCAACTATAAGAGAATGGGAAGAATGGACAGGTTTGTCATTTAAAACAACTGGAAATTATATAATTAAAGGTGCTTTATCAAAGTTATTTATCGATATTAGAAAAAATATAGGTAAATATTATGATGAAAATATATGGGTACATTATAACACGGATTAGCACGGATTATAAGAGGTGGGCACAGATTATAACACGGATTGGCACGGTAGTTTTCATGGAAACAAGGGGTAGCTGCCCTTTATTTCTTTTTCATACTAATTTTTTATATTAAGGAGAATAAATAATGAATCAAAACCCGTTAGATGTAATCAAAAATAATGATGATGCCTTATTTAATAATGTTTTATCAGGAAGAAAACTTGCTTTTCAGGATGGAGCGTTGTCAGCCAAGCATAAAATTTTAATTGCATTAGCACTTGATGCAGCTCATGGTTCTAGTACTGGAGTAAAATCTCTTGCTAAACAAGCACTTGATGCAGGAGCAACAAAAGAAGAAATTCTTGAGACTTTAAGAGTTACACTTTATATATCAGGTGTAGGTAGTGTTTATACAGCAGCTTATGGTTTAAATGAGATTTTTTAATTAATTTTATTTTTTTTGTAATAGATTTTTGGTCTAAAAGTAAAAATTTATTTAAAGTAAATACTCATTGTTTCTATAAGAGAAGTAATAATAATTATTTATAATTTAATTTTTTTTAATTATATTCTATGTTAATAGTTATAATTTGATAAAATTTATCGATTAGTCTTATTTAATCTGTATTTATTTGCTATTTGAGAAAATTTAAATGTATATCAATAAAATTATTTAAAAATATTTATCTATTATTGTAAAAAAAAATTGACGATTTGAAGTATTTTATGTATATTTTAGCAAATAGTTAATTTTTGAGGAAATAATATGGATATTGGAGAAAAATTTAAATTCATTAGAGAACATATTGCTGGTTTTACAAAACAATTAGATTTTGCAGTAGAGTTAGGTGTGACTCAGGCTTTGATAAGTAATATAGAAAATCGACACAGAGAGATTTCAAAAGATATTATTATTAAGTTGTTTCAAAAATATAATATAAGTGCAAACTGGCTTTTACTTGGTAGAGGAGAAATGTTTAATGAAACAGAGGATGATTCTGATAAGGCTATATGTAACAGATTTGGTGGAATAATTGGCGAATTGGGACTTTTTACTAAAGAACAATTAGAAAAATATGATATAGACATAAAACAACTTGAAAAAATGATAGAGAATGATAAAAAAATTCCTTTTAGTTTTCTAAAACTTCTTTATGAAGTCTTTAATGTAAATTTAAACTATATTATTGCAAACGATAAAAATAAATATATTACAGATACTGACATAAGTTCAGATGATTACACTAAAGAAATTTGTTTTTTATTAAATAAATACTGTTCTTTGAATATAAAAGAAAAATTTAAAGAGATGCTATTAAAAATAAAAGAAGAAACAGAAAACTCTGAAAATTTATTACAATAGAATCAATCTTAGTAAGAAAAAACTTTATTATTCCAAAAAATTATGAATTAATATTCCTTTTTAAAAATTTCTTGACAAAAGTTTTAATTTTTCCTATGGTTAAGATACAGGAAAATATAAATGGTTAAAGTTAGTAATTTCAGGGATATTGGTGGATTATCATTAGATAACGGAAAAAAAATAAAACAAGGTTTGGTATATAGATCATCTCATTTAGATAGCATTAAAAAAAAAGATTTTATTCAACTTGAAAAATTAAACATTAAAACTATTATTGATTTGCGATTTTTAACTGAAAAAAATAAAAACGAACATTTGTCTAAATTTAATATTTATAATTTTCCTATGGATTTTGATAAAGGTGTTAAAGAACAACTAAAATCAATAATGTTTAAAAGAAATAAAGATGATGAAATATCGGATATAATTCTAAATCAATATTCTAATCTGGTGACAGAATATAAAGATGTAGTTAAAAAAGTTTTTGAAATTTTGGCAAATAAAGATAGTTATCCATTAATAATACATTGTAGGGCTGGGAAAGATAGAACGGGTTTTATAATTGCTTTATTGTTGTTAACATTAAATATTAGTGAAAATAAAATAATCGAAGATTACTTATTAACAAATGAGTTTTTTCTACCAAAACCCAAAAGAACTTTGCTTTTAATGAAAATTGCAAGCCTCGGTTTTTTTTATACTAAGAATATACAATATTTACTCACTGCACACAAAAAAAATATAGTAAAAATATTGGATACAATTAAAAATGATTTTGGAAATGTAACAAATTATTTAGAATCTTGTAAGATAAACCAAAAAGATATTGATTTAATAAAAGATATATTGATAGAAGAAGTATAGAAAAAATGCTCATTCTTATAGCTCCCCGTCCATCAGGGACAGACCCAGAATCTATTTCTTCTCAACGTTCCATATTCTTCACGTTTTAAATTTGGATTATTATGCTTAAATTTATTTAGTTATTTAAAATTTATCAATTAGTTCATTATAGACAACTTTTTCTAAAGAAAAATCAGCATTATTTTTAACTAATGGATTTATAACAGTATATGCGTCCATATCATTCTCATTATAGGGAATAAAAAAACTATTTATTTCTTCATTGGATAAGTTGGGATAAAGCCATTTTTCTTCATCTTCCGATTTTAAAATCACTGGCATTCTTTTTTTTGTGTTGTGTATTCTCGCCATAAATGGATTTGCCTCTGTTGTAATAATAGAAAGTGTTTTTTTATCGTACCAATTATCCCAAATTCCTGCAAGGCAAAAAATTTCATTAGATTTTAGTTTTATATAAAAAGGATACTTTTTGTTATTAAAATCAAAATATTCAAAAAATCCAGTAACAATTACAAGGCATCTTTTATTTTTTATAGAATATTTAAACGATGGTTTCTCAAAAATAGTTTCACATTTTGAATTAAAATTTCCAGATTGTATTTGCAATGCTTTTTGTTGATCTTTAACCCAAAAAGGTATTAATCCCCATTGATAAAATTGGATTAAATCAGTATTTTCTGTTGAAATAATTGGAATTAAAGGTTTTGTAAAGGCATTTATATATAAACTATCATCAAATAGAGTTTTTTGGTCTATTTCTTTCTTAAATCTCTTTTTTAAATCTTGTTTCTTTTTATTTATAGAAATATAATAACACATATTTACCTAAATTTCATTTCAAAATCTAAAGGGGTTAATATGTCAAAAAACTTTTCAAGTTTTACAGTTCTAAATAAACTTGTGATATATGAGTTTAGATTAACCAAAAATATTCTTTTGTTTTTTTCTTTTGAAACATTTAATAAAGATACAAGTTGACCAATTCCTGAAGAATCAATAAAGTTTAACTCTTGCATATTAATAATTATTGATTTTTCAATTTCTTTCATTAAAGGAAGAACTGCTTCTTTAAAACTTTGAACTTCTGTAATTGTGAATGAACCTACAAGGTTTACAACCTTAGCATCTTTTTTTTGTGTAATTGTAATTTGCATAGAATCCTCTTTAAATTATGCTTTCATATATTTTATAGTATAAATTTAAAATATATTCAGAGATATTAAACAATTAGACTTATTTATTAGAAAAAATATGATTTAAAACATTTTAAATAGACTCAAAAGTTTTTAATTTGTCAGAAATCACAAAACTTAATTACTTTAATATAAATTAATTACACTATTTTAATCTGTGTAATCTGTGACAATCTGATAAATCTATGTTATATAAATTGAGAATTTTTATTATATTATATATTCTTTTATTAATTTTATCAAGATTATTTATAAAGTTTAATAATTAATTTACGATAATTTAAGGTTTATCTTGAAAAAATAAATAAATCTATTATAATTAATTTATTAAAGAAGGGTTATTATGAAGAAAATATATATAATTATTTGTTTATTTTTAATAAATATCTTTATTTTTTCAGATACTACACAAGCGACCAAAGATGAATTTTTTAATGATTATTTTGGCACTTTCAATAATGCTATAACCACTTTGACAAAAGATTATTCTACAATTAGTGGTCTTTATAATAGTACTGGTTTTGTGAAAGGTTCAGCATCAATTGGGTCTTTTCCCTCTTTTAGGGTATCAGCAAATCTTGGTGTCATTTTTTTTCAAAATCCTTTAAATTTTTTAAAGAAAGTAAGTTTTGCAAAAGTTGATTGGAGTGGTATAAAAAAAGACCTTCCTGCTGGTTTAAAAGAGCCTCTTTTGTGGATGGATAATAATTTTATACCTGTGCCTGTTACAAATTACACAATTGGTATTGGGCTTCCTTATGGGATGGAAGTTGGTACTAAATTTAATATAGCACCAATAGGCAGTTTTATAAAACAGGTCACTGCAAGTTCACCAGATGTCACAAAAAATATTGGAGACATATTATTTTGGGGAGTTGGGGTTTCTTTTGATTATACAATTTTAAAAGAATACAAATATTTTCCTTCAATAAGTGTTGGAACTGGTTTTGATTATAGCGATGTTTCTATTAGTTTTCAAAAAATACCAGTTGGCAATGTTAATCTTGACCCAAGTAATGATTCTATTCCTGCTAATATTGGATTTAATACTCATAACTATAATATGGGTTTCTTTTTTGAATTTACAATTAGTAAAAAATTTATTTTTTTTGAACCTTTTGTCAACTTAAAATTTATCCAAACTTTTAATTATAGTCTTACAAAAATAAACTTGGAACTTGATTTTACAAATGCTACTCAGAGTGCAAAGGATGCTTATCAAGGTGGAAATTTTGAGATAAATAATCTTGATAGTAATAAAAATGGAGTCATAACGCCAGTAACGGATTTTGTAGTGGCAACTGGCTTTGAATTTGTGATGTCTATTTACAGAATGGGAATCGAAGGTGGATTTGGACTTGTTTCCCAAAAAGGTTATGTCACTTTAGATATTAAATTTCAGGTTGAAAAAAGTGATTTTGATAAGTTAAAAAAAGCTAAGAAGTAATTGAGGTTATTATGAAAAAAATAATTTTTATGTTTTTGATCGTTTTTTCAATTCATTTGTATTCTCAAGAAGCTAGTTTTATAGATGATTTATCCACAAAAAAGAATGCAACTTTTTCTGATTGTGTGAAAATGTTTTGCTTTATGTACAACGTAGAGGTTACTGATGAATTTTCTCAAAATGTAAAAAACCTAAGTAAATTTGTGAAGTACTTTCCAAAAGGATATTCGGCAAATAAAAAACTTACTGTTGGAAATTTTTCTTTATTTGCAGTCCAGTATTTAAAAATAAATGGTGGACTTTTTTATCTTGCAACAAAGTCTGGGCGATATGCGACAAGAGAGTTGATATTTAGAGATATTTTACTGTTTAACACTTCTGAATACGAAGAAATTTCTGGCGTTGATTTAATCCGATTTATCCATAAGGTGGTTGATTATGAAGAAAAACATAAAAATTAGTTTAATTATATTTATAATGTTAATTTTTGTCAGTAATATAAATGCTAAGGCTTTTTTTGGTCTTTTTTACTTAACTGATAATTATTTTGATAAAAATTCTTTCAATACAACTCATTCTTTTTCTTTTTATCTTGATAATAAATTTAGCGATTATGTAAAATTTTATACAAGATTGACTGCAGGGGTAACATACAAAGCTGATTACAATTCTACAAATGATAAGATTTATAATGTTTCTGTAATGCCAAGTATAGATTTATTGTATTTTGAATTTAAGTCTGCAAAGGATAAGCAAATAAAATTTATTACTAATAATGGCGAGTTAAATTATGATTTGTTTAATTTAAGATTTGGTAGAATACCAGAAATTTTTGGGAATGGTTTAATATTTAATACAATTGGTGATGGTTTAGATTTGTATTTTACAATTAAAAATTTTAGATTTAAATTTTTTGCATTGACAAATAGTTTTGATTATTTACCTTTTTTTGATTTTATAGGTAGTGGCGTATCAAAACCAGTTTTTACTAACTGGGATAGAAAAAGGATACCAAATTTTGCAAATTATCTTATAGAAAATAATGATAACGGTTTTATTAGTGATATAAATTCTTCTGATTATAATTTTTATTTTAAAGGCGATTATCAAGATGGTTATTCAGATGAAGAAAAAGATAGATTAAATAAATTAAGAAAAACAGCGATTATTGCAGGTAGAATTTTTTCTGGTTTTTCATTTGATATAATTCAACTTTATTATCAAAACTTTTCTCTTGGTTTTGTTGCCAATGTAGATTTAATACCTGAAGATTTTGTAATTACATACCCAAAAATATTGGGTAAAACACATAATACTTTTGGCGGGAAATATAATTCATTTTATATAAATTTTAATGCAAATGGAAAAATAATTAAAAATTTATATTATAATTTTGATTTTGTTTATGAAACTGGTTTAAATGCAACATATAAAGACTCATCCAATAAAATAATTATAGAAAATTCTCTAATCAATGCTTTTTTAGTAAAAACAGGTGTAACTTACTTTTTTGACCATAAAATAGATCCAACTTTAACTTTTAATTTTTCGTTTGCAAGTGGTGACGATGATGTAGAAATTGTTAATGATGCAATAATAAATAAGAGTGATATGGATAATAATTTTAAGTCAATAACAAGTCAATTTACAAGTTATGCAGTGTCACCGTCTCCCGCTTTTTCAAATTTAATAATTTTAGAACTTAAAAATTCTATTAAACCTATGGTTTATTTAAAAAACGAAATTTTTTCAAGATTTGAAGTTGATAGTAGTTTTTTGGTGTTTTTAAGACCAAATATTAAAGGTAGCGTTTTTTATTCACAAAAGCCAGAATACTTGAAAATTGGTAGTAAATATGAATCAACTGATAAGATTTTTGTTGGTTGTGAGATAGATGTAAATTTACTATGGAGAATATTTAGTGATCTTAGTTTGGCATTAAAAACTGGTATTTTTATACCAAATTACTTGATTTATACTAATAATGATCTGTTTTTTAAGGTTGGTTTGTCATTAAATGTTTCTATCTAAAATATTTTTGTAAATTATCAAGAAAAATATAGAATTCTGATATATAATTATAGTATGAGCTTTAATTAAGCTTTAAGACTTATGCTGATTTATTAAGTAAAAGAGATGGTTTTCTAAGAAGTATAATCTATGTTATCTTAATAATATTTGTGCTAATTTGTGTTATGTGTTTATGGAGGGTTTTATGAAGAAAGTAATGGTTTTGTTTTTGATTGTTTTTTTAGGGTTAAACATTTTTTGTTTGGACGTAAAACTAATTAGTATGTCTGGAACAGTTCAGGTAAAAGAAAACGAAAAAGCACAATGGGTACTCGCAAAAGAAGGTCAAATTTTAGAGTCAGGTTTTTATATTTATACAGGACTTAAAAGTTTGGCTATAATAGAGCAAGGTAAAACAAAAATTGAGATAAAGCCACTAACTCAGGCTACAATTTCTTCTATTCTACAATCTGGAGATACTATTGCAACTGATGTTTTATTGAAATACGGTAAAATTAAGGCAACTGTAGAAAAAGTAGAAAATGCTAAGACTATGTTTAAAGTAAGGTCTGCAAATTCTACTGCGTCTGTTAGGGGAACTGTGTTTGTTTTTGGAGAAGATACTCTTGAAGTAGAAAGAGGAACAGTTTTTTTTATCGGGGATAATCAAAATTCTACCTTAGTACAGTCTGGTGAAAAATCTTTGTATTACAATTTTGATGTAATTAGTTCTCCTTTTGTAGAATCAGGAAATCAGTATTATATAGATGCTCTTCCTTTTGGGCTAACAGATACAGAATCAAAAGGGGATACAAATCTTAATACTAACAAAAAACAAAGTACTAATAGTTTTGTTAAAATTAAGATAAATGTAACAGAGTAAAAAAGTATGACACGGATTAATCGGATTGTCACTGATTGACACAGATTAGGAAAGTGACAAGTCTGAAATCATTAAGATTTTTGGAGGTTTTTATGAAAAATTATATATTTTTAATTTTTGTTTCTCTTGCTCTTTTTAGTTGTTCTATTCCACAAGATGGGGCAAAGGGTAATGTTGTTGTTGAGACACCAGCATTAACTTCAAGCATAATGAGAAGTATAACTGGGGTAGATAATGTAACTTTAGATAAAAATAATTTTAGATTTAATATAGTTGTTGAGAATAATGGAAAAAGACTTGAATTTTTGCAATTAAAGCAAAATGAAGAAAAGTTAATCAGTGTTCCATCTGGCATTGGTCTTAATTTTTATGTAGGGATTTATTATGCTAATAAAGATAGTTTTGATGATGTTTACAATGTTTATTTAAGCACTACAAATCAAAAAAATATTGTCGTTCAATCTGGCGAGACAAAAGAAGTTGTGTTGGATTTAAATTTAAAACAAAAAACAAAAGCCTCAAGTTATTATAATACTCTTTTTGGTAAAGGGAATGTTTCTGGTGGATATATAGCGACGGATAGCTTTTGTTTTACATATTCACCTTATGAAAATACTAATTCTAAATTTATTGATTACTCAACTGATTTTTTAGAACTAAATGCTGGTTTTACTGTAACTGGAAAAGGGATTGTTGCAAAGGTAAAAGACCCAGATGGTCTTAATTATTGGCATATTCAACCTGATGGTATAAGAAGGAGTAGTTCTGGAAATTCTAACTTTTCCGTTCTTAACTTATCAGATTTAAAAAATTATTCAGAAAAACTTGGTAAGATAAATAATATAGGTTCTTTTTTTGTGGATATTTTTGGTGGAAGATACTATTATTTTCTAAATTATGGTGATGGTTATCTTGCACTAAATTACAACTCATTGGCAAATCCAAATACATGGTCTGGAATAGGTGAAATAAGTTTAGATATTTTTAGTTCTATATATCCAAATGAGCCTTTTTTACTTGATGTTAAACAGGATGAACTAAATCCATTGTGGATATTTTTTGCAACAAAAATTGGTCTTTACTATGTTAGTGATTCTACACTTTCAAAATTCGCTACAAGTGATAAAGAAAAAGCTATAAATGAGTTTAAAAAATTAATTAGATTAAAAAATCCAGATAATCCTAAAGAAAGTATTCTTATTAGGGCAATAAAAATAGTTGATAATAAGATTTATCTTGGTTCAAGGGACGGCGTTTTTTCTATTGACAGAAACACTTCTGAGTGGAATAAATTTATTACTGACCCAACAAGTGATATTTCTATTTTTCCTTATGATAAGATTAAAAAAGAAGGAGATCTTGATAATGAGCCAGTATTAAACGTTGGTTATGATGATACTTCTAAGGGTAAAGTTCTAATTATGTATTCTTCAAAAAAAGTAATATTTAAAAATCTTACTAATGGAAAAACGGATATTTTGTCTGTATGGGATGGGCTTCCTTTTATCTCAGAAAAATACAAAGATAATGTGAATCTAATTGATTACTCTTTATATGATTTAGCACCTATAAATTTTGTCTTATGGGATAGTAAAAATTCGAGATATTGGATTGGTACAAAATTTGGTTTGGCTTCTGTAAATATCAATGATTTAGATATTTAAGGAACAGGGGTAGGTATTCTCTGACAAATTCCAACCTTGAGTAGATACCTTTGTTTTTTTGCTTAATTAAATAACTTGGGGGCAAAAAATTAAAAAACATATAAAAAAATTAATTAGTGATAAGACTGCTCAAAAGGTGATTATTTACTCTGTTTCTTTTATTTTTTCTTTTATAGTTGTTGTAACTCCTTTGTATGATTTTATTGATAATTCGAGCTATGATTTGTTTTGTTCTTTTTTTAAAAGAAGTATAAAAGAAAATGAAAGCTTAGTTTTAGTAGATATAGACGATAATTCTATGAGTAAAGATTTTCTTCCATATAGCTGGCCTTGGCCTCGATTTTTACACGGAGATGCCGTTGAAGTTATGGCTGATTTTGGAGCAAGGGCTGTAATATTTGATATTGAGTTTATGGGAAAAAGTAGTGCCAGCGTAAATTATGATCAAGTCAATGAGCTAAAGAAAAATATTCAAAATAATTTTCAATCTATTTTTGAGGATTTTACTCAATTTACAGGTTCTATTTCAAAAAATAAAGAGATGCAAAGAGATTTAAATCCTACATGGAATGCTTTTAATGAAAAATTAACTGATTATTACTTTAAAATTGAAACAAATTTAAATAAAGCAACAGAAGACAATGATAATTATTTTGGTAAAAGAATTAGATATGCAGGAAATGTTTTTGGAACTGTTAGTCTTGATT
>MIAN01000052.1 GCA_001829125.1 Spirochaetes bacterium GWB1_27_13
AAAAAATGTATCAACTTTTGTATGAATTTTCGAGTAAATTTTTTATTATAAATAATCTAAATGAAGCAAAGATTTATTTATCAAATGCTTTGAAAAATATAACTAATTCTAATTATGCTTTCTATTTTAATGTAGATTTTTTTAATGAAAAATTGATTCCGTTTTTTATTTCAGATGAGGAAAAATTTAAAGGTATTGTTGATTCTTCTAGCATATCAACAAAAAATAAAATAATAAATAATTTGGTTTCTAAAAGAAGTGTATTAGTTTTAAATACAAATTCGGTTAATTCATTATTTTTGGTTGAAAATTTTCCTTTTTTGAAAGATTTAAACTATAATTTATTATTAACGGTTGTTTATGATAATCAGAATAATATAGCTGGGATAATCTTTTTGTTAAAATCCACAAAATATTTTTTCATTGACTCATCAATTGTTAGTACTATTGCTAAAAAATATTCTATAAAACATAAAGAATTGTTTTTAGAAAAAGAGAATTATGAAAATAAATTAAAATATAAAAATTTATATGAAGCTGTAGCATCGTTAAATTCGACAACAAATTTACAATCAAGTCTTGACCTAATATCAAGAATTTTTGGAAATTTAATTTCTGTGGAATATTGTATATTTTATAAACTTGATGGAGATAAAAAATATTTAATACCTATTTTTTCTAATGAAAAAATTGAGAAAAGAGTTAAAACTTTTGATAGAAAAATAAAAATTGGTGAATATATCATTGGAAAAGCCTGTGCTGATGGGATTACAAGATTTCAAAATATAGAAGATTATGAGAAAGACATTGATCCTTCTTTTGATAAAACACCTAAATCTATACTTGCTATACCTTTGATAATTAATAATGAAATATTTGGAGGGCTAATTTTATCAAAACATTATAAACCAAATTTTACAAGCGATGATTTTGAACTGATTATGCCTTTTTATCAGCAAAGTATAAATCTTATCTATCAAGACAATCTTTTTTTGGCAAATAAAAAAGAGTTGGCTCTTTATAAAGATTTGCTTGAGACTATGGTTGGCGTTGTGAATGCTAATAATTCAGAAGATTTTGCCACACCTTTTTCAAAACAGTTATTAAAAACCTTAAATTTTAGTAATTTGATATTTTATTTTTTTGATGATAAATTAAACTCTTATTTATTAAACTATTTATATGATGTTGATAATAAAAACATAAATTATTATGATAATGTTCTTTTAACTTCTGATGTCGAATCTTTATTATTTGATCAAAAACAAGTCTTGATAAACGATTTAGGTGAGAATAAGTATAAGATTGAATTTCATAGTAATAAAGAGAAGTATCTAAACAGTTTTATTATTCCTATATTATTTAATGACAGTAATAAAAAAGGTTTTGTAGTTCTTGAGAATGCTAATAATGAAAATATTAATTTGATAAAAAACTCAAATTTTTTGAGATATTTAAGGGAAATGATTAATATTATAATTAATAACTACATTACAAAATTAATTTCTGGAATTTCATTGTAAAAAATAATTTAGCCTATTTTAAAATTATTGTATTTTCTAAATAAATCTACAAATAAATCTTGAATTTTAATTAAAAATAAATTATTATACAAAAAGTAAAAATTGAATTGAATGTAAATTAAGTACTATTATCAATGGATTCGTTTAAAAAAGTTTTTAGTTTATCATATCTTAAGATGTTTTATCTTGTATAATTTAATATTATTAAAAAGTAGCATTTTCAAATCTTGCTTTATGGTTATCTTTAAAAAAAGATTTGCCTTTTGGTATATTGTGAGTATATTTCTATTAGGACGCGAGTTCAATTTCTAATTAAGGTTTTATAATGTTTATCAAAGATTATATAAATTACGAAAAAAATATTTCAACAGATTTCTTAAAAGTAGAAAACTATGAGTTTGAACCAGATTCTCTTAAAGAATTACATCAAGTAGATCACTCATCTATATATCTTTTGTTTAACATTGGGCATATTCTCCAATTTAAATTTGAAAATATAAATATTTTTTGTCCTCCAAAAAACGCTTTATTTGGCAGAGGAGAACTTCCAGAGATTTTATTTAATAATACTCAGCATTATAAGTACTCAATTTTAAGTTTGTCACCTGTTTATTCCAACAAAATTGTACAAAAAATTTTAAATGCAGTGGATAATAAGTATAGGCATATATTCAGTGCCGCTCATTTTTCGTTTTCGTTTTCTTTGAATATTGAAATACTCAAATTAATTGAAGATATTTATAAGAGTGCTGAAGGTAGCATGTTTAATTTTAGTGCTTTAGAAATAGAAGCCCAATTTTTACATCTTTTATCTTTAATTTTAAGAACAATTCTTTTTGAAACTTATAAACATACTAAATTGACCTCATCTCCAATAACAACTTATTATTTAGTATTAAAATCTTTTTTTGAAGATTTGGTTGATTTCGAATCCTCATTAGAAAAATATCATTTGCCAATTGAAGAGTTTAAAAAAATTTATAATTATCTAACAAAATCAAATGATGCTAACAATTTTATCAAGGAGAATTTTAATTTATGAAATATCAAATTAAGATAGCACAAAAGGCTGGTTTTTGTCCTGGTGTAAAGAATGCTTTCTTAAAGTCTTATAAAATAGCAGAAAATCATAAAAATACTTGTATTTATGGTGAAATGGTGCATAATAATTTTGCTCTCATACCTATTTATCAAAAAGGGATTGTTTTAAAAAAAACACTTGATGAGATTATAAACGATAAAAATATAGAAAATGTAATTATTAGAGCTCATGGCATTCCTCCTAATGAAGAAGAGCTATTAAAAAATAATGGTAAAAAAATATTTGATTTGACTTGTCCAAAAGTAAAGAAAGTTCAATTATTAGCAAAAAAATTGAGTGACGAAGGCTACACTGTAATTATTTTTGGTAAAGAGAACCACCCTGAAGTTTTGGGAATAAAAGGGTATTGCAATGAAAACACTGTTGTAATAAAAGAATTTGATGATTTAAAAAAAACTAATATTGATATTAATACAAAATTGGCATTAATTAGTCAAACTACTATGAATAGCATAGAATTTAATAAAATAAGTGATAAATTAAAGAATAGTTATAGTAATATATCTTTTTTTAACACATTATGCGATTTTCCTATAAAAATACAGGATAATTCTATTGAAATAGCAAAAGAAGTTGATTTAATGATTGTGGTTGGAGATAAAAAAAGTGCTAATACTCAAAGTTTGTTTGATAAATTGACATCTGTTAAAAAAACAATTTTTGTTGAGACAGAAAATGACATTATTATAGAAGAAATAAGATCATTTCAAAAAATAGGTTTAACAGGCGGAACTTCCACTTCACAATTACAAATTGATTCTATAAAAAAATATCTTGAAAAGAATTTATAGTATAGAATTAAAAAAAATGTCAAAATATTCTGCCATATATACTTAAACACTTTTAAAAGATCAATAAATAATAGAATTGACATTGCTTGTAATTTATTTGATACAGATAAATTAATATAAGCGTTTAAAGTATTATATATTAACAAGTTGGGCACATGTCAGTATAACCAATCGTTCGATCATATAAAATATAGCTATATTTTTTTAATAAATTTTAAAAATAAAATAAGATTTTTTTACTCAATCTATTGAAATTTAAATTTTTTCTACTATAATTATATTATAATATTTTTTAATCTGTAAATGAATAATTTTGTTATACGAAAATTTAGTTCCTATATAACACGCAAAAAGGGAAGATATATTTACATTAAATATATTACAAGAAATGCAAGAAAAAGGCTGGCAAACATTTTTTTTCCTCCTTCAAAGATGAAGACTAAAGTCCTAGGGCTTTGGTCTTTTTTTTAATAATCTATTGCTTTATCTCAATATATAGAATTATAAAATCTTAATCTGTGCCAATAGCGAAAATATGTGCTAATCCGTGTAATAATAAAAAGGCTGGTGATCTGAGCACCAGCCTAAATAAAAAAGTGTTATTTTTATGGGATAGTAATTATATCAGTTTCATCTATAACCAATGGGTCTTTTGTGCCATCTCCACCGCCAAACTCATAAGCTGTTGCTGTTGTTTTGAGTCTACGAGGTGTTCCATTGTCTTCATCCCATGTTGAAATATAAATTTTCCAACCACTTAAGTTTGTTGGATTACCAATTGAGCTAGATGAGAATGTAAATGTTAAAGTTTTGTTTGTTTTATCAACTTTACATATTGGTAATGTTGTTACAGCTGTACCGTATTCTGAAGTTGTTGCACCAGTTTTTTCGTACATAGAAAAATTCCAACCAGCACCCATAAAAAGATAATCCCATTTAAATGAATTAGGTATTGTGTAGTTATGTTTTGGGTTTATATCAATTGTGCTTGTACTATCTTTTTTCTGGATAAATATGCTTGGTACAACATGATCAAAACCATTTGATGGATTCCAAACGCTTGATACATCTTTCATTGTTAGTTCTACTTTAAAAGAGCCGCCAGAAGTTGAAACTTTTACTTTCAAAATATCTTGTAAATGAGTCGCAAAAGAAATGTCTGTTGGTAGTGTATAATTAAATCCAGCAGGACCCTTATCATCACTTTCTGGGTCTGTGATAGTTATAGCTTCAACAAAAGGTTTAGTGAATTCAAAAATAGTAGGTTGTGAAATAACAGAAGTTTCTATATTACCAGTATCAATCATAGCATAAATTTTATGATAACCATTAGAAGTTGTTTCCAAAGATACATTTGCTGTCCAACTTGTTAGTGTTACAGTTGCAGTTGCTGAAGAATCAATATTTCCATCAATAAATACTTTTATAGTTTGACCTGTTGATAGAGCAGAGTCGATTGTTCCAGAAACTGTAATATCATTTGTATCAATACTAGCATCTTTTGTTGGAGAAGTTATAGTTATTGTATTTGTAATTGGAGTAGGAGGTGTTTGAGATTTTTGTTTTAGGAGAAAAATACCATAAGATTGTTTTGGAATATTTATACTTATTATTCCACCATCTTTTAGGGTAAAACTTGTAGTTTGAGTTCCTAAAGAAGGTTGTAATAGATCAAATTTATCTCCCTTTTCACCATCTGTTGTCATATCAGCAATAAGTAAGTCACTACCTGATGTGTTAAAAAATACAATTGCTTCTTTATCAACTCCACCTGTGCCTTCTACCATTTTATACGAAAAAATTCCTGAAGAATTCGAATTATCTTTTAATATTTTAAGAGTTCCATTTCTAAAAACAGAATTATTCTTTCTTAAACTAATAATATCTTTTAAGAAAATATACCAACTAGTATTTGTATCGTAAAGGTCAGATGAATTAGTCTTATTCTCACCAGCGAAACCTCCATTAAATAGAGAACCTCTCATTTCTTTTAGACCTTGTTCTGAACCATAATAAATTTTTGGGATACCAGGTATCGTCATAATAAAAGCATAAGCCGATTTTGTCATATTATCAGTTGATAAAGATAAAAATCTTGCAACATCATGGTTATCGATAAATGTAACAAGTTTATCTGGATTTGCATAACCTGCAGTATATCTTTTATTTAAAGAAGTTGTAAGTTCAGAAGTATTCTTACCTTCAGCAAAAACTTTAATAATAGAATACCTTAATGGGAAATATATTATAGAATCAAGTCTATTTTTACCATCAGCACTCTTTGTATAACTTGCATTAACAGCATCACTTTGGTTATATGTTTCACCAAACATTATAAAATCAGACTTTCCTTTTTCTTTTGCATATTCTCTTATACCTTTGTTGTTAGTTTCTGTACTATTTGTAAAGTCTTCAAAAAATTCTGGTTTAACATACAAAACTGTATCAACTCTATAACCATCGATACCAACTTTATCAATCCAATATCTAAAATAACCTCTCATTAAATTTGCTACTACTGGATTATCTGTGTTAATATCATCAAGTCCACTCATTTGGTTATCATAATATTTTGTTATATCACTATAATCTGTTATATTTGGAGTCCAATGGTAGAATGAGTTGTTATCAAATTCGTCCTGTGTAAAAATTGAAGGATTATTTAATTTCCAAGGCATTTGTTCTGGTGCTGTTGATGGTTTTGGGTTTGGATTTGTAATTAAACTAAAAGATGTGTCAGTTGGAGAAGTTAATTTAGTTGTACATGTAAAATAATCTCCTACATGATTTACTACAATATCCTGAATGACTCTTAGCCCTTTAGAATGAGCTGCATCCACAAAATCTTTGTAATCTTGGATAGTACCAAAATGTGGGTCAACATTCTTAAAATCAGATGCCCAATAACCATGGTAACCACCATAATTTGATGTCCCTCCAAGCCACCATTCATTCTTTATTGGTGGAGTAATCCAAATTGTTGTAACACCCAAAGATTTAATATAGTCAAGTTTATTTGTTAGACCCTTAAAATCTCCTCCACTATATTTAGCCTCTGTTGTAGTACCATATTCATCATAACCTTGATTGTTGTTTGTTGTATCACCATCAGCAAATCTATCTATCATAGCAAGATAAATTACTTCATCTTTCCACTGATTAGAAGGAGATTGGTAATGGCTTGTTATATCATTTGTACTACTATCAATATCAAAATATGACATCGCATATTTTATAGTAGACCCCTTAACTCCCATTGTTCTAATTAGGGTAGAAGATGTAAGTGTTATAGGAGAAGTATATTTAGTAGAATTTGTGGTCGGTGTGCTATTATCAGTTGTATAATAAATAGCATCTGCATTAGTATAATTTATACTTACCTCAACCGAATTTTTATACATGCCTCCTATCGGTGAAAATGAAAGCTCTTTTGGTGTCATTGTTGTTGTCGTTGTTTCCTCTTGTTGTGGAATACAAGAAGAAAATAAAATAAAAATTAAAAATAAATAGGAAAAAAATAATGTTTTTTTCATAAAAACCCCCTTCTTTAAAATTGTAGTAAAAATTATACAACAATATTATTTTATGTCAAGAAAAATGTTGTATAATTTTTACTACAATAAATATTTACTTAATAAATTATTTTTGTTATACTATAACACAGATTAATCGGATTGTAGCGGATTGACACAGATTTAATCGTGTAAATATAGACAATAATTGTATTTAACTTTTTGAATTTGTGACAAATCAAAAACTTTTTGGTATATAATCTCAAAAATGCGTTAGGTGTGCTTAGTCTCATTGCTTGAGGCGTGGGCTTTTTTTAATATCAAATAATTAAATGAATTTAATCTGTGTTATAGATTATGCAGATTAAAAAATAATTAAATCTTACTAAAATGGAATATTATGAGTAGAATAATAACAGAATTACAAAAATTTGGATTAAATAAGGTAGAATCAGACGTTTATATCACGCTTTTAAAGAATCATAAATTAAATGGTTCTCAGATTGCGAAAATATTGAATGTTCCAAGAGCATCTGTTTATCTGGCATTAAACACATTATATCAAGAAGGTTTTGTAACAGTTATGTCTGGGGATTCTAAAGAATATAAGGCTACGAGTCCTGAAGTGTTATTTGAGAATTTAAAAAAAGAATATTTAGGTTCATTAAACTTTTTATTAGATGAATGTAAAAAGTTTGAAATAGACACAACAGAAGAAGAATATTGGAATTTTAAGGGTGAAGAAAATTTTATCAATAAAACAAAAGAACTATTATTACTTGCAGAAAAAGAAATTTATCTAAATACAAATATGGACTTGAATAAATTTTATGATGAACTAAAAATTGTTACAGATAAAAAGGTTAGGGTAGTGCTATTTTCATTTGAAGAACATAAAATTGATTTGCCAATTGAGATTTATCAAAGCAAGAGATTTAATTCTCAATCACAATTAAAGAATTATCCCATAAGATTTATGTTAGTCATTGATTGTAAAAAAGCATTAATTGCAAATGGAACGAGTGGCAAAGACTTTATAGGAACATTCTCAGATAATCAACTTCTTGTTTCTGTAATATCAGAACATATTCATAATGATATATATCTTTATAGACTCGAACAAAAATATGGAAAAATATTGATAACAGACGAAATTATGATAAATAGCCTACATGAGAAGCAATTTAGAGAAAAAACAGTTTAAATAGAAACAAACCTCCGATTTAACTCGGAGGTCAACATAACACGGATTTAACACAGATTATTACTGATTACACAGATTATGCTTTGATATTATCAACAAGCGAAATCTGTGTAATTTCTCCATAAATCTGTATAAATCAGTGTTATATTTATTTATATTTTGGTTTTAATATAACACAACCCAATGGTGGAACAACAACATCAATAGAATAAGGCATTCCAAAAGAG
>MIAN01000053.1 GCA_001829125.1 Spirochaetes bacterium GWB1_27_13
GATTTCTAACTATGCAAAAGTTGGTTAATTCAAATTTATATTTTATATTAGCCTCATTTATTACTTGCAAAAACATATCTTTAATATCGTCTTCATCAAAAATATTCTCAAATTTGTTAATCGTTGCTGTAATGTGATAGGTAGCGTCTGGTTTTAATTTTCTTGGTTGTCGCATAAAAACTTCCTTTATTAAATAGTTTATATATAATTAAAGGAATTTTTTTGACGGATTTGTTACAAATTTTAAGGAAAATTTTAATATTTTTTTTAGAAAATTGGTGGTATAAAAAGTTGCTTTGTCCCTTGCTCCGTCCCTTTGGGACAGAGCAAAAAATTAGTTTTTTACCCTACAATAAATATAATTACATAAAATATCAACTAATTCTAACTAACATCATAATTATATTCATTTTTTAATATATAATTTCAAAAAAATAATCTCCCTATATCTATGTCCCAAAGGGACAGACCCAAAATCTATTTTTCACCAATACACTAATCTGTGTTTTAAATTAAAACTACTAATTCAAAATTCATTTAGATATTTAAAAAATTACCTATAATATCAATTAATTACATAAATTCAATCTCTAACAATCTTACTTGTACTCATTTGACTGGTGAAAATCAGAGATATATAAATTCTTATTTAAACCCTACAATATAATAATATTTAAAAAAACAAATAATTTTTAATTATATTTATTCCCATTGACAAATAAATCTTTTTTTATACAATAATCTAAGAAAGGACTTTATTTTATGAAAAAAGCATTGTTTTTTTTAATTAGTATTTTAATTTTAGCTTCTTGTAAAAACACAGACAAAATATCCAATGAAAAAGGAATTATTTATAAGGAAAATATTCAAATTGAAAATATCCCATCCACACTAAAAAAAGACTGGTGGAAAGAAGCGATTTTTTATGAATGTTTTGTTAGATCATTTAAAGATACAAATGGTGATGGAAACGGCGACATTAAAGGGCTAATACAAAAACTTGATTACTTAAAAAATCTTGGAATTACTGGTTTGTGGCTTATGCCAATGAGTGAAAGTCATTTTAATGCAGATGGCTATGATGTAATTGATTATAGGGCAATAGAAAAAGATTATGGAACTATGGATGATTTTAAAAATTTACTTAACGAGGCACACAAAAGAAATATTGGGGTAATAATTGATTTTGTCCCAAATCATAGTAGTCTATTCCACCCATTTTTTGAAAACTCGGCAAGTAGTAAAAATAGTGAGTATAGAAATTGGTATTGTTGGAAAGATAAAGACCCAAATTGGGTACATCCATGGACTAAAAACGGAAAAACATGGCATAAAACAGATAATGGGTATTATTATGGAGTATTCTATCCATTTTTACCTGATTTTAATTATAAAAATCCGTCAGTTTTGGCATATATGAAGGATAACTTAAAATTTTGGCTAAATACAGGTATTGATGGCTTTAGGTTTGATGCTGTACACACTCTTATAGAAAATGATTCGGAACATCAATTAAATCAACCAGAAACACATAAAGTTTATCAAGACTTTAGAGAAAACATTTTTAATAAATATCCAAATATTTATACAGTTTGTGAAGCACCTTTTACTGGGGATTCTTTTTTGGGCAATGGCACTAATGAGTTTAATTCTACATTTAGATTTGAATATAACAAATATGTTATACAAGGCTTAAAAAACGAAACTCCTCGTTCTATTGGAAAAGCAGTGGAGCAAGCAATTCAATCTCCTTCAGGCTCTTATTTTGCAACCTTACTTTCAAACCATGATCCTTTTGCAGGACTTAGACCTTTTACAGAGTTTAATAAGAATGAAACAAAATGTAAATTAGCTGCTTCTATTCTATTCACATCACCGGGTATTCCTTTTATATACTACGGAGAGGAAATTGGAATGGACACAATAGACCTTTCACAAGTACCTTATCCAGATGCACAAATTAGGACTCCTATGCAATGGGATTCTACACTAAATGCTGGATTTACAACAGGAAAACCATTAAGAAATATAAATCCAAATTATACTCTCTATAATGTAGAATTAGAAGAAAAAAATCCAAATTCTATCTTAAATCACTATAAAAAGATGATTGCTATTAGAAATAACAATAAATCGTTGTCTTTGGGTAATTATGAGAATATTGGCGTTAGTGATAAAAATAAAGTCTTTGCTTTTATGAGAAAATATAATAATGAAGCAATAATTGTTGTTTTTAATGTAACAAAAGATAATGCAAATATAACTCTCGATTTTAGTAAAACAACTTTACCAAATAAAGCAATAACTCCAAAAAATGATTTATTTGACCAAAATATTAGTTATGGCGAGATAAATTCATCAAATTTTAGTATTTATTCTCTAAATATAGAGCCTTATAGTTTTAAAATTATGAAGCTGGAGTTGTAATAATACTAAGAAAAAAAAGACCTGTTAGGTTTCAAAAACCTCACAGGTCTATCAATTTTATTATTTATTGAACTTATAACGTAGATTTTTTAGAATGTCACAGATTAGATTTATTTAATTAGTTAATATTAAATGAATTAATTTTTATACTCTTTGACAAAATAAAAACTAGTTTTTAACGCAATATAAATTTGATAATATCAAAAATAATCAAATCTATAAATATTCTACAAAAAAAATCTTTATTACATATTTTTTTTCTATAAACTACAAATTCTATTTGACTTTTTCTTATTTTATTGGAATAATCAGTAAAATCTAAAAAAATATGGAGAATATAAATGAAGAAACTAATAATTTTTCTTTTTTCTTTATTTTTAATTTTTTCTTTTGGTGGCTGTAAAAAAACTACAAAAGAATCAATAAAAATCGGTGCTATTTTTTCTGTAACTGGTGCAAATGCTTTTTTGGGTGAACCTGAAAAAAATACTGCAACTATGCTTGTAGAAAAATTTAATCAAATGTATCCAGACAAAAAAGTTGAATTAATTGTTTATGATGATGAAGGAGATGCAACAAAAGCACAAAATTTTGCTACAAAACTTATTGAAGAAGATGGTTGCGTTGCAATTATTGGACCTACTTTAAGTGGTACAAGTTTAAAAATTTTAGACCTTGCTAAGGAAAATAAAACTCCTTTAATTAGTTGTGCTGCTGCTGCTGCTATAGTAGAGCCTGTAAATGA
Organism: Spirochaetes bacterium GWB1_27_13; assembly: GCA_001829125.1. Taxonomy (GTDB): domain Bacteria; phylum Spirochaetota; class GWE2-31-10; order GWE2-31-10; family MWDO01; genus GWC1-27-15. The sequence goes on from MIAN01000053.1 coordinate 3,173, forward strand.
AAGAGAATGGATTTTTAAAACTGCTCAATCAGATAAATTAACTGTAACAAGGCTATATAAGTATATATCTAAAAACAATATAAAAAATATTGCAATTATTACAGTATCAAATGGTTTTGGACAGAGTGGCAAAGGTTTTTTAGAGTCACTTGCTAAAGATTATGGTTTAACAATTGTAGAAAACCAAACTTTTGGAGCTCAAGATACAGATATGAAAGCTCAATTAACAAAAATTAAAAGTACAAAACCAGACGCTATTATTTGTTGGGGTACAAATCCAGGTCCTGCTTATGTTGTAAGAAATGCAAAGGAACTTGGGATGAGTACACCTATTTATCAAAGCCATGGCGTTGGTAACCAAAAATATATTGACTTAGCAGGTGATGCTATTGAAGGAACTTATCTTGTTGCTGGAAAACTTTTAGTTAATGAAAGCCTTCCAGATACAGAGTTACAAAAATCAGTTTTAACTCAATATACAAAAGAATATCAAGAAAAATTTGGAGATATGCCAAGTACTTTTGGTGGTCATGCTTGGGATGCAACAAATTTAGTTTTAAATGCTATTGAAAAAGGTGTAATTACAGGTAATACAGCAGAAGATAAAGCAAAATTGAGAGATTTTATAGAAAATGAAAAGAATTTTGTTGGAATTAGTGGTGTTTACAACTTTTCTAAAGATGATCACAATGGTTTAACAGAAGACGCATTTTCTATAATTCAAGTTAAAAATGGAAAGTGGAATTTTGTTGAATAAAAATCCCATTTATTATTTTTGATAACAAAACTTATGGAACAATTGGTATCTACTCATTGTTTCCATAAGTTATAAATAACTCTATTATTTTTTCAATTCTAACTTTTAATCCCTGTCAAGCCCTGTTATAGTTTCCCACCATATATTTTTATTGATTATTTTAATGCAAATTTTTTTTTCCTTTTTTAGTTTCTTTAATATATTATAAATAATTACCATTAGATGATATTTATTCATACCAGCATTGTTAAATAATATTTTTTCTATGGTAGATAGTTTTATTCTTTTGTGTTCTTTAATGAGATTATAAATTTCATTTTTTAATTCAATCGTATAATTCTTTACATTTAGTAATAAATCTTTTATTTTTTTACGACCTTCTATAATTTGACCATGGCCAGGTATAAGATATTCAACATCTAAAGATAATAAAGCATCTATATCATTCAATCCATGATCAAAATCAGAATTTGAATTTGATATTAAAACACCATTAAAAACTTTTAAAGAAAATAGATCGCCTGTAAAAACAATTTTTTGATCTGGCAGATAAAAAGAAGTATGTCCATAGCAATGACCATAAGTAGGAATAGGAATTATTTTAAAACCATCAATTACCAACTCTTCATTAGAAGAAAAAAAATGATCTGCTCTCAGATAATTAAAATTATAACCAAGAACAATTAAAAATAATCTCATAATTACTTTTGGCAAACCAAATATCTCGTTTCTTAATATAGTTGGAAAATTAAGATACGAAAAGAATTGAAAGTCATCATTTAATAAATATTCTTCACAATCATGATGTATCCAAAGTTTTGAGACATTTTTTTTTAATAAATATTTTGCTCCATGAATATGGTCTGGATGATAATGAGTTAATATAATATTTTTTGTATCAAATATATTTATTCTATCTTTTTTTAATTCATTCCACAATCTTTCCTTATGTCTGCCGTAAAAAAAACCAGTGTCAATCATAGTCTGTTCATTATTTTTTAAAATAAGAAAATTGCTTGATCCAAAACCACGATAAATTTTTTTGTCACGAATGTAATCGCCTTCATAGTAATAAATATTATTCTTTAATTGCATAATAAGTCCAATATAATCATATTTTTTAAATATATCACAATATTATAAGAAAACATATTTTTTTTTATAATATTTTGCTATAATTGAGCAATTATAAAATTTATTGTATTAAAGGAATAAAAAAATTATGAAAAGTCAATATGATGTAATTATCATTGGTAGTGGAATTGGTGGGTTAACAACTGGTTCTTATTTGTCAAGAAATGGTTACAAAGTTAGAATATTTGAAAAATTACATCAACCAGGAGGGTATGTAAATACATTTAAAAGAAAAGACTATACATTTGAAGGCTCTACACATATTTTACACGAATTTGAGGATTTCAATTTTAATTTTGATGTTCTTAAAAGATTAGGGTTAGAAAATTTAGAATTACTTCATATTAATGATTGTTTTGATATATTTATACATGACCATAACAAAATTATAAAAAACTATAAAATTGACTCAGGAAAAGAAGATGGTTTTAAATGTTTTGTAAATCAGTTTTCATCTGATATAAAAAATATTAAAATAATATTTGAAAAATGTTATCATATTGCAAAAGATTGTTTTAAAATAGTCAAATTAGAATCATCTCCTTATAAAATAAACTTTATAGATTTAATTTCTGCTTTATTTTTGTTGATTAAAGATAAAAATTCATTATTAAGAAAAATTGGAGAATTTCATTATAAATATCTTAATGAATATATTAATAAATCTTTTTCTGATCTAACGAGATTTATAGACAATCAAGATTTAAAATTTTTATTAGATATTTTAGGTTATATGTGTACAAATGTTAAACCATCAAAACTTTCTGCTATAACTGGCGCTGCTATTTTTTATCAGTTTGTTTTAAGAAAACCAACATGGGTAAAAGGTGGCACAAAAAGTATGGTAGAAGCATTAGCAAACAATATAATAAATAATAATGGTGAAATAATCTATAAATCCCAAGTAACACAAATAATCATAGAAAAAGGTAAATCTATAGGAGTTATTTTGGCAAATGGAGAAAAATATTACGCAAAATACATTGTCTCAAATTTGAATGGTTATGAGACTTATAAAAATCTTATAGACTGTGATACTCATACTGAAGAATTAACTACAAAATTATCAAATTACAAATCATCTCTTAGTGCATTCATAGTTTACCTTGGGCTTCCGTTTGATTTACAGGATTTTGGATTTGATCGTTCAACAAATGTTTTTTCAAACTGCAATAATCTTGATACTGTAAAACAAGAAATTTATAAATCAGAAGATTCTTATAGAGAGGATACATTTATAATTACTAACTATACTTTAATGGATGAAAGTTTTTCTAAAAAGGGTAAATCAAGCATAGCCCTTGCAACTGCAGAAACATTTGAAAACTGGAATAAATTGACAAAAAAAGAATATAATAAGCAAAAAATTCTTATTCAAAGCCAATTTATACAAAATGTTCAAAAAATAACAAGGATACCTTTAGATAAAGCCGAAGTTTCTTTTTCTGCTACACCTAAAACTTTAAAATTTTATTCTAGTAATCCTTTTGGTGGTGTTATAGGTGCTGACCACAATGTAGAACAGACTGGTTTGGGGCGTTTTAATCATAAAACTCACATAAAAAATCTTTTTCATGCAGGACATGATACAAAAACTGGGGGAGGAATAAACGCTGTTATTAATTCTGGTTTGATAGCAGCAAGTCATATCTTAAGAAAAGGATAAAATAAATTATAATCTATTTTTAATTCAACTGTGTTATTTAAAGATTTTTTGTTGATTATTGAAAGTATCTGTTATATACTGATATTATAGATACTTTATTAATATTATTGAATGATAATTTGAATAATTCTTATTATAGGATTTATTTATGACAGTAGAAATTCCTGATTATTTTTTTAATGATGCAACCTATTATTCGCTAAATTTAGAAGAACTCACGTTTATTAATTATTGTATTCATTCCACTGAAAATAATAAAGAAATGGATTTTAAATCCAATGGTATAATTATTGTATTAAGTGGTGAAAAAAAATTATATATTGATAATGAAATTATCTCTGTAAAAACAGGAGAAATTGTTTATTTAAGAAAAGGTAAATATTTTATGTCTGCAATAACAGACGCTAATAAGCATATTTATAGTAGTTTAGTATTTTTTATTTCTGATAATTTTATAAAAGAATTTATTGATAATAACAAAAAGTTATTTATGAATATTGAACAACAAGTATCAAATAGAAATTATTACAAATTTAATATATCGAAATTTATTAAAACAAATATAGAATCGCTTTTTCCTTATTTAAAATTTTATAATCAATATTCAAATGATATATTAAAATTAAAACTTTATGAACTTATTTATAATATTATTCAAACTGACAATAATATTAATTTTTTAATATTATTAAAAGAAACCTTAGAAGATAATAGAATTAATTTGAAATTATTTATGGAAGATAATTATTATAAATCTCTCAAACTTGAAGAATATGCTAATTTATCAGGAAGAAGTTTGACTAAATTTAAAACTGATTTTAAAAAGATTTTTAATACTACTCCAAAAGATTGGATTAACAAAAAAAGGCTAGAAAAATCAAAATTTTTATTATTAAACACAGACAATTCTATTACTGATATTTGTTATATGTGTGGCTTTGATAATCTTTCTCATTTTAT
>MIAN01000054.1 GCA_001829125.1 Spirochaetes bacterium GWB1_27_13
AAATTAGATAAAAATTTTTAGTGGATTGCTTCGGCAGTAACCTCGCAATGACATTTATTCTTTATTATTTTATACCAAAAATTACATGATTGAATCTGTACAAATCAGCGATAATCTGATTCATCTGTGTTATATTAAATTGTATAACTAAAATTTGAGTTTGTCAAAAAATTATAGATAAAATTTAAAAAAAAATTATCAATTTTGTAATGGTTTCACAAAAAAATATGCTTTAATTAATTGACACCCAGTAATAACTTTACTATAATTAATAGATGGATTTAATAGTTAAACAAATTTACTAAACAAACAACATTAGAAAATCTAATATTTTTAGTTTTCTGGCTAATTTCTATGATTTATGTTATTAAAATATTGTTTTTATTATTACATTATCTATATTTAAGAAATTTATTACATAATAATACAAAATATTAAGGAGAATCTTATGAAAAAATTGATTTTTGGTTTATTTATTTTTATTTTATTTTCTTGCTATCAAGACCCTTTATTTGAAATTAGGAGACTTGCTCGTTCCAGTGAGATTGAGAATAAACAAAAAGCAGGAAGAGATTATCAACTTGCGATAACTACACTTTTTGATGCTTATACTTCTTATGCTGGACTTAATAGAGACCTTGGATATAAATTGATGATAAATCAAAATTATAAGGTTGCTATAAAACATCTTGAAATATCAAAAGATGTTAAAAATAATGATAGTACAGTTTATTTTTGGATTGCGACATGCTATGCAAACTTATATAAAATAGAGAAAAAAATAGATTATCTTGATCAAGCAGAAAAAAATTACAAAATATCACTTAATATAATCCCTAACAATAAAGAAGTAAACTATAGCTATGCTCAATTTCTCATTTATCTAAAAGAAGAATACAATAAAGCCGTTGAAGTTTTAAATAAATGTATTTTTGAGTTGAATGCAGATGAACCAAATGGATATTTTTTACTCGGTAGAGCATACTATATGCTTGGAGAATATGCAAAAGCTTATGAAACATACAATACTATTTATAAATTTAAGAAAATATTAACAAAAGAGCAATCTTCTAAATTAGATGAGTTTATTCAAATTACGAGGAGCAAGATGCAAAATGAATGAGGAAAGAATTTATGATATTGCTTTTTCTTTTGACGAAAGCCTAACTCCAATAGAAAAAAAAACTTTAATTCAAAATTATGGTTCTTCAAAAAAAGTTTTGGAACTAAATAAAAGTCTTTTAAAAAACATTCTTGGCAGAAAATGGACTGGCAACAGATATAAACCAGAAGAATTTATTGAGCGAGCAAAAAATGTATCCTCGTTTATAGACAAGGCTGGTATTAAGATTCTAAGATTTGATGAAACTGATTACCCAGAAGGTTTAAAAGAAATACCAGACATTCCTTTTTTGATTTATTATAGAGGAGACATTAGTTTTAATTATAAGAGATCAATTGCAATTGTTGGGACTCGTAAACCAAATCAAGATGGGATAAAAAGAACTGCCAATTTCACAAAGACACTTGTAGAAAATAATTACACTATAATTTCTGGACTTGCCGAAGGAATAGATACAGTTTCACATAGTTGTTGCTTGAATAATAAAGGTAAAACAATAGCAGTCTTAGGATGTGGGATAGATAGAGTTTATCCTGCTTCCAATAAACAAATAGGTAAGGCGATACTTGATAATGGAGGTGGAATAATGTCTGAATATCCGCCTGGTATATCTCCCCAAAAATGGTATTTTCCAAAAAGAAATAGGATAATAGTAGGACTATCAAGAGGCGTTTTGATTGTCCAATCCCCAGAACGCTCAGGAAGTCTAATTTCTGCAATATTATCAACAGATTACAATAGAGAACTATTTATTGCAAAACCAGACGAGCATTCTCCAATAGACGAAGGCAATCGAACATTAATAAGAACAGGAGCAAAAGAAATTAGTAGCCCCGAAGAGATAATAGATGAATTTGGATATTATTAGGAATTAGGTATAGAGACCTATCAGGTTTTTAAAACATGATAGGTCTTTTCTTCTTATTTTACAAGACCTCTTTTATATCTCCGTATCATCTTGAATAGTACTATTTTTTGGTACTATTATTATTCCATCTCTGATATAATAATTTCCACCATCAAAATCCACTAACTCTTTTTTGTTTATAATCTTACAGTTTTTTCCTATTCGTGCATTTTTATCGATAATTGCGTTTTTTATTGTAGTGTTATTACCAATTCCAATATTTATTATGTTATATTTTCTATTATATTCTTTGCCTTCTTCATTTTCATAAAAATCCGCACCCATAATTAAAGAATTTTCTACTGTTGTATTATCTTGTATAATACTTCTAATACCTATAAGAGATTTTTTTATATTAGCATTCTTTAAAATAGCACCTTCAGAAATTAGAGACTCAAAAATATTACAATTTATCAATCGCGAAGGAGGTAAATATCTTGCATTTGTATAAATCGATGACTTAAAGAAATCAAATTTTGGAGAAGCCATTGTAAAATCGAGATTTGCCTTCCAAAAAGATTTTATTGTTCCGACATCTTCCCAGTAATCATTAAATAAAAATCCACTAACTTTTTTGTTTTTTATAGCCCATGGAATTATTTCTTTACCAAAGTCTTTATAACCAGTTTCTAAGGACTGAATTAATGTATCTATATTAAATAAATATATTCCCATTGAGGCAAGGTATTCTTTATCGTTTTCTATGCCCTCAAATTTTTCTTTTATAAATTTACCACTTTTAATTTCGTCAAGTACATTTGGGTCTTTTGGTTTTTCAATAAAATCAACAATATAATCTTTATTTAATTTTACTATACCAAACCCAGGAGCATCCTCTCTTGATACAGGAAGAACAGGGACTGTTATTTCACTACTTGTCTCTTTATGAAAAGCAAATAATTGTTTAAAATCCATAGTATAAACTTGATCTCCACTCAAAATCAAGACATGGCTTACATTAAAAAATGCTGTTATATGTTTCAAGTTTTTTCTTACAGCATCTGCTGTTCCTTGATACCAATCTTTTGACTCAGTTGATTGTTCAGCTGCAAGAATATCAACAAAACCTTTATGAAAATTGTCAAATCTATAAGTATGATTTATATGTTTATTTAAAGAAGCTGAATTAAATTGGGTTAGAATAAATATTCTATTTATATTAGAATTGAGACAATTACTGATAGGAATATCAATAAGCCTATATTTACCACCAATCGGAACAGCTGGTTTTGACCTGTCTTTTGTCAAAGGAAAAAGTCTTGAGCCTTGACCACCACCAAGTATTAAACAAATTACATTTTGCATTCTATCCTCCAAAATGAGAAAATAATCTCATATTTAAATTATACGATTTAATATATTAGAATGTCAAGGAATTTGTATTTTTTTTTAAATTATTTTCTAAATAAATAATTGAAGGTAATTATGAAAAAACATATACCAACTATTAACTAGTTTTATCGATAACTAAGATTAGTTAAAACCACAAAGGAAATACAATAAATTAAAAAAATTATCTATTTTATTGAGATTTTCTCCAAATCTTTGTAAAATTCGTGATCTTCGTATTAAAATTTATACTAAATGTAATTAGATATTCGTGTATTTAGTTAAAAAATAAAATTTTATAACAAAAACATTTAAACTCAATGTTTTTGTTATAGTTTATTACTCTGCAATTAAATCTTTAAATTTATCTTTATTATCAAAAAGATATTTAGGAAAAGTATTATCAATAGGTACTGCTATAAGTTTTTGATTGTTAAAATATATATTATTATCAATGAGGTTTTTCATATCTTTTATTTTGTAATCATTAGTATGTGCCCAATTATCAAATTTGTATTGGATTCTATCAGTATCCCCTAAGAATGTAAAGTGCCACCCGCCATCGATTAAACATATTTTATTTTTATCAAATTTATCTCTAAAATCTCTAAAATGTTGCATATTATTAATTTTTTTTACACTTGGATATTTTCTAACAGTAGTTCCATACCATTTTCCAATACTTAAATTAAATTTAAAAGCATAAAAATTATTATAAAATGTAAGACAATCATAATAATCTAAATAATTTAGTGATTGTAAAAGTAATTTAGCATCAGGAATTTCATCAATATCAGAAAGAATTATAATATCATCTTTTTTACACTTTTTTAAACCATTAATAAGATAATTCCTCTGTCCAGAATCCCTATCCCATTGTTTATTGCCACCTTTTATATTTTTTGCATCAAAAACAAGATGTATTATTTTATCTGAATATTTTTCATATTTTTTCATATTTTCTAAAAGATATAATGGTTTTGGATTTCCTTGAAAAGTATAATTAGATTCACAAATAACAAATTTATCAACAAGATTTCCTAATTCGTTTAATCTTATTTCTAATAATTCAAATTCATTAAAAAACAAAAAGCAATCATATATCATATATACCTCTTATCTAATAGTCTTATTATTTAATATAATTATTTAATATAAAAGTCAATTTAATTCTTATTTAAGTAAAGAAAAAATCACAAAATTAATAATATCAGATAAAAAAAGTTTTTGACAATTTATAAATTCTAAACTATACTAACACTAATGATTATCTATTAAGGAAAATTTACTATGAGTGAAAGAATATTTATAACTGGAGGAGCTGGTTTTATTGGCTCTAATGTTGCAGAATATTATAGTACTAAAGGTATCGACGTTGTAGTTTATGATAATTTAAAGAGTGGCTTTAGAAAAAATATAGAAAAATTTAGTAATATTACTTTTATTGACGGTGATATATTAAATTACAATCTTTTGAAAGAATCTATGAAAAATAGCACAAAGGTTTTTCATTTTGGAGCAGAAATCAGCGTTCCTTTGAGCATGAAAAATCCTGAACTTACCGAACAAATCAATACAATTGGAACAATAAATACATTAAAATCAATGGTCGAAAATAAC
>MIAN01000055.1:0-30619 GCA_001829125.1 Spirochaetes bacterium GWB1_27_13
ATTATCTTAGATAGGCTTTCTTTTAGTGGTTTTAGGATGAATTCGATGTGATTTCTAACTATGCAAAAGTTGGTTAATTCAAATTTATACTTGATATTACCCTCATTTATTACTTGCAAAAACATATCTTTAATATCGTCTTCATCAAAAATATTCTCAAATTTATTAATCGTTGCTGTAATGTGATAGGTAGCACCTGGTTTTAATTTTCTTGGTTGTCGCATAAAAAATTCCTTTATTAAATAGTCTCTATATAATTAAAGGAATTTTTTTGACGGATTTGTTACAAATTTTAAGGAAAATTTTGATATTAAAAAAAATTGATGGATACAAATAATTGGTCTGTCCCTAGATACGTCCCTTTGGGACAAAGCAAGGGACAGACCTAAATTAAGATCAAAAGTCCGAATCTATTTTTTACCAATTTCCTATATTCTTCATGCTTTAAACTTGGATTATTAAACCAATTTTATTTAGCTATAAAAAAAATTATCTATAATACCCAATTTTTTCAGTTGCAAACTTTACAAAAATTTATTATATTATAAGCACATAACACGGATTAACACAGATTGATACGAATATTATATTGATTGGTAAAGAATGATAAATTATTCTAACTATTATGAAAGAGAAGTTTGTTGGTTATTACAAACTACAAAATAACAAAACAGCGAAAGACAACCGATTTATTAATAATGGATAAAAAAACGTAATATGTTAAAATCAATGCTAATCCGTGTTATAATTTTATACCAGTATTCAAAAAAAATAATTAATTATTAATTTATAATAAATATCTATTGACTTTTATTGTTTTAAGTACTAAAAATATTAATGTTAAAGTACAAATTGGAGAATATTATGGCGAAAATATTAATTGCTGAGGATATGTTGACTATTTTGCGTCTATTTCGTGATATTCTTGAAAGTAGTGGACATGTTGTAGTCGGGGAAGCAAAAAACAGTTCTGAGGCAATTCAATCTTATGAGAAGTTTAAACCAGATATTTTAATTTTAGATTTATTTGGAATGAATTCATATTCTGAAAAACATAAGAGAGAAATAAATTCATTTGATGTAATTGAAGAACTCTATAAAAAGTATAAAGCTAATATTATTATTGTTACAGGAAGTTCAAGACAAGAATATATTGATAAATCTATGTTATTAGGAGCAAAAGAGTATTTCGTAAAAGGAGAACCAATAGATTTGTTTCTCCAAAAAATTGATAATTTACTTAATTATAACACAGATTAGAACGATTGATATGAATTACACTGCCTGATATAACAAGGTGTAATCTAAGAAAATCTGTACCAATCTGTGTTATGCTTGATGACTGAAACTTTTGGTATAACTATGAATAAGATTAAAGTTCTAATTGTTGATGACTCTGCAATTGTTAGAGATGTATTATCAGATAAACTTTCACAATTTCCTTATATTGATGTTATTGGTGTAGCACAAGACCCGTTTATAGCCCGTGATAAAATTGTTAAATTAAATCCTGATGTTATTACACTTGATATTGAAATGCCTAAAATGGATGGCATTACATTTCTTGAGAAACTAATGAGATATTTTCCTATCCCAGTAATAATTGTTAGTTCTGTGACTGCGAATGACAAAAATGCTGCAATTAAAGCATTAGAGCTTGGTGCTTTTGATGTTGTTAATAAACCAGGTGGAAGTTTGACTGTTAATGATATTTATGAAGAAATTGCTTATAAGATAAAAAATGCTTATCAAGTAAAAGATTCATACATTTCTCGTCAAAATTTAATTAAATCAAATTTATTACAAACAAAAAAAAATCCATCAACTCAAATTATCAATTCTTTTGTAACTACTGATAAAATAATTGCGATTGGCTCTTCAACTGGTGGAACACTTGCCTTAGAGTATATTTTTAAAAATTTACCAGCAAATTTACCACCAATAGTTGTTGTCCAACATATGCCCGAAAATTACACAAAACAATTTGCAATTAGGTTAAATGAATTATCACAAATTAATATTAAAGAAGCAGAAGATGGTGAGATTTTAACTAATGGTAATGTTTATATTGCAAAAGGTGGTAATCACTTAATAATTGAAAGAAAAGGCTCGTCGTTATTCTCAAAATTAATCAATGGTGAAAAAATTCAGTTTCAAAAACCGTCTGTTGATGTGTTATTTAATTCTCTTGCAAAAACATGTGGTAAAAATGTCATTGCTGCTTTACTAACAGGAATGGGCAAAGATGGGGCAGAGGGATTGTTAAACATTAAAAATAATGGTGGTTTTACAATAATCCAAGATGAAGAATCCTCTGTTGTTTGGGGTATGCCAAAAGCCGCTTATGATATTGGAGCGTATAACAAAATTTTATCACTTAATCATATCCCAATCAATATTGTCAACTTTTTTTCTAATTCTATCTAAAACGTCAGATAAATTAAATTTTCTATGCCTTCTTATTGTTAATTTACCGTTTGTAGTGTTAAATATAATCGTTCTACCCTTATCTCCATTACTATCTTCATCTTTTATGAAAATTCTATATTTATTTAATAATTTTTTTGCTATTTCTACATTTTTATCACCAATAAAGAATATTTCATTTTGATTTTCAAAAATTAAAGCACCTCCAACTATAATTGCTTCCAAATCACTTTTTTTAGAATTATTTTTATAGAATTTTTTTATCAATAAAGGTATTGCTACATCGCCATATTTTGTACTTGCTCCATTATCGATAGAATAAGGTAGTAAATAATGGCACATTCCACAAAATTTTTTTGACCTATCGTAAATTATAACAGAAACACAAGAGCCTAAAATAGTTTTAATTTTATATGGCTTATTAGTAAAAACAAGCTCTCCGGGATTCAAAAAGAACTCTTCCATTTTATTCCTTTTTATAAATCGAATATTTTAATGACTTAAAATTATGCTTTATCCCAACTGTGGACTCCGATAGTCCAATTATTAAATAACCACCTTGTTTAATATATGGATATATCTTATTAATTATATATTCTTTTTCTTTATTATCAAAATAAATCAACACATTTCTCAGAAAAACTATATCAAATTCTTTGGTAAATGGATAATTTGACATAAGATTTAAATATCTAAAGTTAATTAATGATTTTAGTGAATCATTTGCAATTAAAAATTTGTCTTTTTTGTGAAAATAATTTTTAATTATCCGACTATCGAGTTGTTTTTCAATTTTATCATAATCATAAGAACCTTCGATTGCAGTGTTAAGAACATTAGTAGATATATCAGTTCCAAGAATTTTTAATTTATTTATTTGAGTATTTGGTAAACAGTCACAAGCCGTTATTGCTATACTATAAGCCTCTTGTCCTGTTGAGCAAGCAGCACTCCAAATCCTAATGCTGTTAGAATCTTTATAAATATTCTTAAAATAATGAGATAAAAAATCAAAATGTATCTTTTCTCTAAAGAAAAAACTAAAATTAGTAGTAATTGCATTAATAAATTTATATACAGACTCTTGTGAATCACCATTAATTAATGCCTTATATAAATCTTCATAGTTTTTAAATTCGTTATCAGCACCAACAAATTTAGCCAGACGATTTATTATAAGATACTTTTTATAATTTTTTAGCCTAATGCCAGTTTTATTGAAAAAAAAATCAGAAAATTTATTAAATAATCTATCCGATAAAATTTCTTCTTGCATAATTAAAATAATATTATTGTATCATCAATTTTTTTAAAGTCTTTAGTTTTCTCATTATCATACTTTTGACTTAAATCAATACCAAATTCTTTGGCAAAATTTTCAATTATAATTCTCTCTTTTTGAGTGGTTATAATTGAGTTAAAATTTGTTAAAATCAAATGTTTAACCTCATCTTTCTCCATTTTTGATAAATTACTTTCAATATTTAATTCTTTTGTAATTTTTGAAAAATTTTCTGATAATTTATTGATATAAGAAATAATATTTTTATTTTCTTGACTTGTGATGTCTTGATATTGAAATTTATCAATAATAAAGTTCAATGAATTAGTTATATTATTAGAAGTATTATACAATTCGGTAATAATATTTTTGATTTTGTTAAATGAAGTATTTATAATTTCTTCAAATGGTTTTATAGTACTTTGTAATTCTGGTATAAATCTGACAACTTCATTTATTTTACTTTCATAAACAGTTTTGATACTTGTTATATCTTTAATTGTCTTATCAATTTCATAATTAGCATTTGTGATAATTTTTGAAGTTAAATCAGCAAATTCGTTAATTTCATTACCAAGAACTTGAAATCCAGACTTTTTATTATCAAGATGAGCAGCTTCTATTCTAACATTAATAGATATAAGTTTTATTTTTTCTGCTATATTCTGTATATTGATAGCTATATCTTGTATTTCTTTTAAACTAACAAGTGTTTTTTGCATAAAACTATCAGAAACTAATTTTAAATTGCTAATAATAATTTCAAGATCATTAAATTTATTGAGGAAAAATTTTGTTTCATTGAGAATATAAGATAAACCTTGATTAGTATTCTCGTTTATAAAACTATTCATCGTATCTTCTGTAAATTTTGCTGATTCTCTACTCTTATTTGATATTTTTTCAAATTCGACAAAAATTTCTTTTACTGTATTATAACTAAATTGGGATGATTCGGTAGATATTGCTGATAGAATTTCTGCTGAAATGCCAAACTCGTACAACATCTTTGCATTATTATTAACCATTTTATTGTAAAGAGATTTAAATTCAATAAGCCTTTCATTAAAATTCGCTATCTGATTTTTTGTTTCCATCCCCAAAGATAGAATTGATTCATTTAAAATTTCTGTTTTATTAAATATTTCTTTAATTTGATCTGTTTCTAAATTTTTATCAAATAATTTTGAATAACTTTCTGAAAATTGATAGGTAAGCACTAGAAAATCCTCCATTACCTTATCTAATTTTGAAAATCTTTCTTTTTCCTTATCCTCAAAAAGTATATTTCCCATTGACTTTAGACTATTTAAAAAATTAGGTAAAACTTGAGCAACCATTTCGAGTGCTTGAAAAATTCTCAAATAATCATTTTTTTGTTCTATTACATATTTTTTTAATGCTTTATTGAAAGCTGAATTAAGAACAACAATTACTATTAGACCCACTATATTAATAATTACAATTAAAAATAATAATAATTTAAAATCATTATGGAATAAAAGAAAAATTACTGAGATAATAATTTGAAAAAAATATAATAAACTAAATCCTACCCATTTGAGGTTTCTTGTAGTTTTTGTTAAATAATTATCCATAGAATAAACCTCCTCTTTATAACACGGATTAACACAGATTGTCATAGATTACACAGATTATAACACCGATTAACACAAATTATCATGGATTAAAATCTTATAATTACTTGATATTAAAGTAATTAAATTTTATAATCTATAATTTCTAACAACTGAAAACATTTTAATATAATATTTAAAATCACCATAGATTTTTTTTATATAATATATTATAATTAAGTATTATGAAAGAATTATTTGAAATTATTTTAAATTTAGAAAAATATTTATATTCTTATGATGAAGGAGACCTCTTAAAACTTCTTGAAATAAAAGAAATTTTTGAGGAAATAGAGAATTTTATAATTAATGATTCAAATTTGTCTGATTTTAACAATAATGAGCTGTTTGAAACTATAAGAGCACTTAATAATCTTAAAAAAGATAATATTTATGACTCTATTGCTGATTTTATTAATTCTATAAAAAATAAATTTACAAATTATAATAATGAAAACAACATAAAAAATGACAATAAAATAAATGAATCTGTTCAAATGAATAGTTATTCAGATGATTATTTTATACATTTTATTGATGATAAAGATATGTTAATTAAGTTTAGCGACGAGATTAAAGAACATCTTGATAATGCTCAAATGGCTTTATTAGACTTAGAATACGATCCGAGTAATAACGAAAATATTAATAAAGTCTTTAGATGTTTTCATACAGCCAAAAGTTCTTCTGCCTTTCTTGGTGTCAAAAATATTGAAGAAATATCACATGCAATGGAAGATTTATTAGTATTAATTCGTGATAAAAAAATAAATATACAAAGTGAAATAATTGATGTAATTTTTTATGGAATTGGATTTATCAGAGATTTAATATCTGTTTTGATAAATAATGATTATAATATTACAAAAACCATTGATATTTACATAAAAATCAATATCTTTGAGTATATTGAAAAAATAAAAAGAATTATAGAGACTTATCACACAAAAAAAATCGGTGAGATTTTAGTAAATACAGGCAAATTAGACGATGACTCCGTAAAAAAAATTCTTGATAAACAAACACACGAAAATAAAAAATTCGGTGAAATTGCTATTGAAGAAAAATTAATTTCACAAAATGATTTACGAAATGCAATTTTAAATCAAAGCCTATCTGTCAAAAAAATAAATTATGTAAAAGTTTCAAACGAAAGACTAAATAATCTAATCGATATGGTTGGTGAATTAGTAATTATTCAATCAATAATAAAAGATATGTTAAAAGAACAAAATACTGGAGATCAATTTACTGGACGAAATACAACACAACTCGAAGCTATTACTACTAACATAAAAAACATTGTTCTATCAATGGGAATGGTTCCTATTTCTGAAATTTTTAATAAATTAAGAGTAGTTATTAGAAATACTTCTCATGAACTTGGTAAGACTATTGACGTGGAAATGGTTGGTGAAAATACAGAACTTGATAGAAATATTATTGAATATATTTATGATCCGTTAGTTCATCTGGTTAGAAATGCCTGCGACCATGGTATAGAAACTCAAGAAATTCGAGAAAAAAACAATAAAAATCCAATTGGAAAAGTTATTATTTCTGCTAATCATAAAGGGAGTTCAATCGAAATTTCTATAAAAGATGATGGAAAAGGTATCAATAAACAAAAAATTATTGATAATGCATTAAAAAACGAATTAATAAACCCCGATAATATATCTAATTTGACAAATAAAGATATTTATAATCTTATGTTTTTACCAGGTTTTTCTACTGCTGATAGAGTTACAGAAATTTCTGGTAGAGGTGTGGGGCTCGATGTTGTCAAAAAGAATATTGAGAATATTCATGGTAAAATTGATATTTCAACGGAAGATGGTAAATTTACTAATTTTATTATTAAAATTCCATTAACTCTTGCTATAATTGATGGTTTTGTTACAATTGTTGGTGAAAAAAAATATATTCTTCCTTTTGTTATAATTGATGAGATAATTGTTCCTGATAAAAATAATATTTCATTTCTTGAAAATGGAGAAATGCTACTATTTAATAGAAATAAATATATTTCTCTTATCTGGAGTTTTGAATTTTTTAATGAAATAGATTATAATAAAGATATAGAAAAAAAAATAATAATAATAATAAATTATGAAAATAAAAAATACGGTATAATAGTAGATAGTGTAGTTGGAAAACAGGAAATAGTAATTAAAAGTTTAAATGAAGTATTGCATGTATATAGAAAAATTTTTTCAGGAGGAACTATATTTGGCGATGGTAGTATTGGATTTGTTGTTGATATTGACGAATTTATGGAAAATGTAAAAAAATAACATAATACATTGATTAGCCAGATTAAGACAGATGGCCAGTGTTAATTCGTGTTACAGGAGGTAAAAAATGACATTCTTTATAGTGGATGATTCAGCTGTTCTAAGGACTATTGTTAAATCAACATTATTGAGTTATGGTTATAAAGACACAATAGAAGCAGAAGATGGCGAGGATGCACTCAAAAAATTTAATACATTAAACAAAAAAGTTAGCTTATTTATTCTTGATGTAAATATGCCCAATCTTAATGGGTTAGAATTACTCGAAGAGATAAGAAAAAAAGATTCAAAAACCCCGATAATTATGCTAACAACAGAGTCAGATAAAGAAAAGATGATTTTAGCAAAAGAACTTGGGGCAACAGGATGGATAATAAAACCATTTGATAAAGAAAAATTTATCAAAATTATAGAAATGTTAATCAAAAAATAATATAATTAAGGATTTTTTATGAAATTTGGTATAAGAAGTAAATTATTTATTAGTTTTAGCGTGGTAATATTCATTTTATTGGTTATTATTGGAGTTTTAGCTCTCTATTTCTCAAGTAATACTACCCAAAAACAAGCGATGTCTAATTTAACCAATATTACTGAAATTATTTATCAATCAATTAAAACTCAATATATTATGTCAAATGAGCTAAACACAAATTTGCAAAAAAATAATATTAATGCTGCGTATAATTACATAAAAGATAACATAAAACTTGATAATTCAAAAAAAATTCTATTAAATGTTGAAAATCAAGAAAACAAATCTATTGAAAATATTGAATTATCTACTTTATTATATGAAGATAAACCAGTCTATCGCAATAATGATATTGTTGATGAAATAGCCAAATTAACAAATTCTACAGTAACAATTTTTCAGGTAACAAATATTGGTTTGGTTAGATTATCAACAAATGTAAAAAAAGATGATGGAACTAGAGCAATAGGAACATACATACCTATATCATCGCCTGTATATAGTGCTATAATTAATGGTAATACATACATTGGTAGAGCTTTTGTTGTAACAGATTGGTATATAACTGGTTACAAACCATTGTTTGATGCAAATAGGAACGTTATTGGCGTTATTTATACAGGGGTGAAAGAAATCAATTTACCAAAAATTCGTGAGGATTTGCTAAAAATTAAAATTGGTAGGTCAGGATATTTTTATATTCTTAATTCAAAAGGTACAATAATAATTCACCCTTCTCTTGAAGGTAAAAATTTATATGAAACTCAGGATAAAAATGGTTACTATTTTGTAAAAGATTTAATTAACAAAAAGAATGGTGGAATAACTTATTGGTGGCAAAATGAGGGTGAGAAAAGTCCAAGAGAAAAACTTGTACTATTCAAATATTTGGCTGAATCAGACTGGTTTATCTGTGGAGGCATTTATTTTGATGAATTGTATGAGGATGTTAATAAATTTCGTAATTTATTTATAATAATTTTAATTGTTTCTATTTTTATAGTCGCAGCTATTGTTATTTTAATTTCAAACTCAATAGCAAATCCAATTAATAAAATAACAAAAGAATTATCATTTGCATCAGAAAATTTGGAATCAGCATCATATCAAGTATCATCGTCAAGTCAAGAATTGTCAAGTGGATCATCAGAACTTGCTTCAAGCATAGAAGAAATAACTTCATCTTTAGAAGAATTACAATCAGTAATAGAATCAAATACAAAAAATATTAATCAAAGTGAAATTATGATGAAAGAAAATACTGACGGTGCGATTAAAGTAACTCAAAAAATGAATGATTTACAAATAGCTCTTGCAGAAATTAATACAAACAGCAAAAAAATAGTAAAAATAATTAAGGTTATCGATGATATTGCTTTTCAAACCAACATTTTAGCACTAAACGCTGCTGTTGAGGCTGCACGGGCTGGTGATGCAGGAAGAGGATTTGCTGTTGTTGCTGATCAGGTTAAGAGTTTAGCTCAAAAAAGTGCAGAAGCAGCAAAAGAGACAGCAGAATTAATAGAAAAAGCAATTAATAGTGTTGTAAACGGTGAAGACTTGGGAAAAACTGTTAATGATATACAGATAAAATCAAAAGATATGACTGAAAAAGTTGCTATTTTAATAGATGAAGTTAATAGGTCTTCAAAAGAACAATTAAAAGGTATTAATCAAATTACTCAAGCAGTCAATCAAGTAAATTCTGTTGTTCAACAAACAGCAAGTAGTGCCGAAGAATCAGCAGCTGCATCAGAAGAGCTTTTATCCCAAGCAGAATCATTAAATAAAATTGTTGATAACATAAGCGTTATTGTTAAAGGTAAAATTGTTAAGTACACACATCAAAAAGATACCTATAGAAATTTAAAAAATAACATAAATCCAAAATTACCTTTACATAATCAAAATGATACCAATCATAAATTAGAGTTAGTTAAACCAGAAGAAAAAATTCCTTTGGAAGATTTTAGTAATTTTTAATTAGGGACTATTATGAACAACATTAATAAGTATTTGATTTTCTCTGTATCTAACGAATTTTATGGTCTTCCGATAATGGTAGTGAGAGAAATCATAAGATATGAAAAAATTACCCCGATGCGAGATGTTCAAAAATATTTAAAAGGCGTTATTAACCTTAGAGGTAAAATAATTCCAATTATAGATATGAGACTGAAATTTGGTATAACTGAAAATGAATATAACGATAGAACGATATTTATCATAGTAGACATAAATGGTGAAAAAGAAATATTTAATATCGGTATAGCAGTTGATTCTGTATCTGATGTTGTTGATATAGAGAGCACTAATATAGATAGTACTCCAGAATTAGGATTCAAACTAAAAAATCAATATCTTAAAGGTATTGCAAAAATAAAAAGTGATATGGTCATGATACTTGATATAGATAAAATAATAAAAACCGATGAGATTATTGAGAATTTATCTGGTAAAAACATATAACACGGATTAGTACCAGATTAAGACAGATGAGCATAGATTACGCTGGTTGGTATAAAAAAACTAAAAGCGACATTTACCAATGTCGCTTTTGTATAATAATCATTATAGTTTTTTTTGCACCAAAATTTGATGCCATTCCCACGCTGTATTTACTATATCATCTAAAGAATATTTTATATCCCAATCTAACATTTTCTTTGCTTTATCACTTTTTGCAATTAAAAAAGGCGGATCCCCTGCCCTTCTTTCTACTTCTATTACTTTAAAGTCTTTTTTTGTAATTTTTTTAACGGTTTCAATTATTTCTTTAACTGTGTAACCATTTCCAGAACCAAGATTAAAATAATTTGTATTTCCACCATCGAGTAAATATTGGAGTCCTTTAATATGAGCAGTAGCCAAATCATTCACATGAATATAATCTCTCACAGCAGTACCATCTTTAGTTGGATAATCAGTACCAAAAACTTTAATTGACTCTCTTCTACCAATTGCAGCATCAAGAATAAGAGGTATCAAATGACTTTCTGGAATATGTGCTTCTCCTATTTCTTTATCAGGATCAGCACCTGATGCATTAAAATATCTAAATCTAATGCTTTTAAAATTGTACGCCTTGTCGTAATCTTCTAAAATATCTTCAATCATAAGCTTAGACTTGCCATAAGGATTTATAGGTTTTTTTTCATCATCTTCTTCAATTGGAATTTTTGTAGGCATCCCATAAACTGCTGCTGTTGAAGAAAAAATAAATTTATCAATTTTATTTCTTCGCATTGCTTCTAACAAGTTAATTGTGTTATAAACATTATTTATGTAATATTTTTCTGGGTCTATTACTGACTCGCCAACTTCAATAAAAGCACAAAAGTGCATAACAGCGTCTATTTTGTATTTTTTAAACACAATATCAAGCAATTGAGAATCTGATAAGTCCCCAATGACAAAATCTCCCCACTTAGCAAATTCTTTATATCCTTTTGAGAGATTATCATACACAATTACATTAAATCCCATTTTTGATAACATTTTGCAAACATGGCTACCAATATAACCTGCTCCACCTGCAACTAATATATTCATCCTGCATCCTCCTAAATAATTAACACTTAAAAAAACTTTTTTGTATATATTAAGTTATGATTTTTATAGTTATATGTCAAGCATAAAAAATAATTCAAAAAAAAACTTTACTTTTTATTATTTTCATACCAAAAATTTGATAAAACCAACTTGTTTATATATAACTTGTTAAATATTTAAATAGATTTAGGTTTATTAATCCAAATTTAAAACATAAAAAAAATAAAAAAAAGGTAAAAAATATATTATTGGTCTGTCCCAAAGGGACGGAGCAAGGGACAGAGCAAAATATTCAAAAGATTCAAAAGAAAAAAATAACCTTACTTTCTATACTTTAGTTATTTAAAAATTTATTTATAATCCGTGTTAATCCGTGTTATAAATACTTGCAAAATATTCTTATTTATGTTAGGCTTATGTAGTATATTACAATGGAAGAAGGTTAAAATCCTTCACGAGCCCGTCACAGTGATTAGTTATGTTTTTACTTGATGCCACTGGTGTAAACTGGGAAGGCGTAAAAAATAATGCTATAAGTCTGGAAACATTGGTGTACACAAAAATTTATTATTCAACTTCGTGGAGAGAGTTAGGATAATGCCTACAAATTATTAGGCGTTTTCTAGCGTCTTTTCTTACAGAAAGAAAGGAATGCTTATGTTTAAAAAAAGAATTATTTTATTTCTTTTTGCCATCTTTTGTATCCCATCAAATTTATTTTCAATGCACATTGTGGAAGGTTTTTTACCTCCGTTCTGGTCGTTTTTTTGGGCTTTGATTGCTCTGCCTTTTGTTGGACTTGGACTTTTTTTTATCAACAAAAAAATTAAATTAAACCCAAAAATCAAAATTATTTTTGCAATGTGTGCGGCTTTTGTTTTTGTTTTATCTGCATTAAAATTACCTTCTGTTACAGGAAGTTCTTCGCATCCAACGGGGATTGGACTTGGATCTGTGTTATTTGGACCTTTTGCAATGTCTGTAATTGGTGTAATTGTCCTACTATTTCAGGCTTTACTTTTGGCACATGGAGGACTTACAACACTTGGAGCAAATCTTTTTTCTATGGGTATAACTGGAGCTTTTGTTGCTTTTGTTATATTTAAATTATTGGATAATCTAAAATTTAATAAATCAATTTCAATTTTTTTGGCGAGTATGTTGGGAGACCTTGCTACATATATTGTAACAGCATTTCAGCTTGCTTTAGCATTCCCAGATGCAAATCAAGGAATATTATTTTCTTTTGTTAAATTTATTTCTGTTTTTGCAATAACACAAGTACCGATTGCAATAAGTGAAGGTATTTTAACAGTTATTATTTTTAATGTAATATTAAACTATAACAAAGAAGAATTAAAATTACTTTCTGTAATAAGGACTTAATTATGAAAAAATATATAATTTTAGTTTTGGTGTTAATTGTTGTTATCGTAGTGCCATTGATTTTTATTTCCAATGGGACTTTTGGCGGAACTGACGATCAGGCAAAGAATATGATTAATCAAATAAATCCAAACTATAAACCGTGGTTTTCGTATATTTGGCAACCATCTGGAGAAATTGCAACGCTAATATTTTGTATCCAAACTGGTATTGGGTCACTAATTATTGGTTACATTATTGGTTTTCTTCATGGCAAGAAAAAAACTTTGCAAGAAAATAAAAAATGATATATTTTGATAAATACTCGTATTTTACTAAATTAAAAAATACACATCCTGCCGAAAAATTTGTTTTTTCGGTTGGGAGTATAATAATTGCTTCGTTTTCTAAGTCGATTGTTTTATCTTTTTGTGTATTTTTTACAGTTAGTTTATTGATAGTCTTTTTTGCAAAAATTAAACTTACTGTTTATTTAAAATCACTTTCAGTACCACTCTATTTTTTAGTACCAAGTTGTATTGTCCTCGCATTTTCTTCTATAAAAGAACATTCTATCATAATGTTGCCTTTTTTAAACCTTGCAATTAGTCATAAGAGTTTAATTAATTCTATATTTTTATTATTTAAAAGTTTATCAATTGTGAGTCTTTTATATTTTTTGATTTTAACAACTTCTTTAACTGAAATTTTAAATATATTTACTAAATTAAAATTTCCTAAACTTTTAATCGAAATTGCATCTTTAACATATAGATTTATTTTTATTTTGCTTGATTGTGCGAATAACATCTATATTTCACAAAATTCTCGATGTGGGTATGGAACTATAAAAAATAGTTTTAAGTCTTTGGGGTATCTTATAACAAATCTTTTTTCAATTTCATTACAGAAGTCAAATTTAATTTATAATTCCTTAGAATCTCGTTGTTATAATGGAGAATTTAATTTTCTACAAAAAAAGTATTTATTTTCATTGAAAAATATATTATTTATAGTTATCTTTGATGTTATTTTAATTTTAGGGCTAATAATTAGTAGGTTAAAAAATATTCTATGAATTGTAACAATATAATTGAATTAAAAAATATCTCTTTTCAATACCCAGATGAGGCGTTTAGTTTAGAAAATATATCATTACAAATAAAAAAAGGTGAAAAAATTGTAATTTTGGGTGAAAATGGTGCTGGAAAATCAACTTTACTGTTATTATTGAATGGAATCTTGAAACCTCAACATGGTGATCTTCTTTTTTATGACAAAAAGTTAAATTTTAGCCAGAAAGAATTATTTCAATTAAGAAAAACAGTACAATTAGTTTTTCAAGACCCTGAAATTCAAATATTTTCTGGAAGTGTTTATGAGGAAGTTTCTTTTGGTCCAATGAATTTATCGCTTCCTTTAGATGTAGTTAAAAATAGAGTAGAAAAATCCTTACAAACTCTTGATATTCTACATTTAAAAGATAAACCAGTGCATTTATTGAGCTTTGGTCAAAAAAAACTCGTTTGTTTTGCTTCTATTCTTGCTATGCAAAGTGAAATTGTTATTTTTGACGAACCAACAGCCTCACTTGATCAAAGACATATCGATTTGGTACTTAATTTTATGGAATATTTGTCTACCAATGAAAAAACCATTGTTATAACAACACATGACATTGATTTTGCTTATTCTTTTGCAACAAAAATTGTTTTAATTAAAGATGGAAAAATTATTAAGACTGGAAGCCCACAAGAAATTTTTTTTGATAATGACATTCTACAAAAAATAAATATAAAAAAGCCGTTAATTTTAGAAATATTTGAAAAATTAAATAAAGGTGATATAATTAATAATGCCCCAAAAAACAAAGAGGAATTATTTAAAATTATTGAGGAATTATTATGAAAGCTTTTATTTTAGCTGGTGCTACAAGTGGTGTAGGTAAAACGACTATAACTTGTGCTTTAATGTCGTATTTTACTAATAATGGGAAGAAAGTAAGACCTTTCAAAGTAGGACCAGATTATATTGACCCAAAATTTCATCAAATAGCAACTAGCGTTTCTTCTTACAATCTTGATTCCTATCTAATTAGTGAAGAAAATATTAAATATTTATTTCAAAAACATTCAAAAAATAAAGATATTGCCGTAATTGAAGGTGTTATGGGACTTTTTGATGGATATGGCAAAGATTTAACTGGTAGCACTGCAAATATAGCAAAAATACTTGATTTACCAGTAATTTTGATTGTCAATGCAAAAGGAATTTCTCAAAGCCTTGCTGCTATGATTTTGGGTTATGCTACATTTGATCCTGATTTAAAAATATCTGGGGTAATATTAAATAATGTCTCAAGTGGTGAACACTACAATTTTTTAAAAGATTACATTGAAGAAAAAACTGGTACTTGTTGCATTGGTTATTTTCCTAAATTAAATGAAGAATTCTTTGGAAGTAGACATCTTGGGCTTATTCCAATAGAAGAAATAAAAGATATTAAAGAAAAAATTGATTTTTTGGGTAGTTGTATATCAAAAACTATAAATTTTGATATATTAGACAAAATTATTAAAGAAATAAATCCACCAATTAATCAAAAATCACTAGATATTACTAATTGTAAATTAAAAATTGGCGTTGCCAAAGATGAGGCATTTAGTTTTTATTACAAAGATAATCTTGATTTAATGGAAGAATTTGGGATAGAATTAGTTTATTTTAGTCCAATTAATGACAAATCTTTACCAAAAGGGATTGATGGACTTTATTTTGGCGGTGGTTTTCCAGAAGTTTTTGCAAACGAACTTTCAGTAAATAAAAGTTTACTTTTAGAAATAAAAAATTGCTGTGAAAATAATATGCCAGTCTATGCAGAATGTGGTGGATTAATTTATTTAACAGAAGGAATTATTGATAAAGATAACAATTTTTATAATACAGTTGGATTTTTTAACATAAAAACTAAAATGACGGATAAATTGCAAAGATTTGGATATATTGAAGTTGATTATGAGAATATTAAAATAAAAGCCCATGAGTTTCATCATTCTACCTTAGAAGAAAGCAACGACAAAAATTATGAGTTTAGCTATAAAATTAGTAAACTTGACAAAAATAAACAATGGGTCTGTGGCTTAAAAAGAAAAAATGTTTTGGCAGGCTACCCACATATACATTTTTATTCTAACTTTGAGTTTTTCAAAAAAATAATAAATTTATGGGAAAGTAAATAAATTTTTGCAAAAAATAAAATTTACACCTATTAATATCTATTTTATCCTAAAAATTTGACAAATTTAACTCGTTTAATTATAATATATATAAAGAGGGGTACTTTATGTCCGAAAAACAATTCAAATTAGTATTTGATGGTTACTGGAAAGATGCAAGCGTTTCAAAAGTTCCAGAGAAATCTGGGATTTACTGTGTTTACACTGGTACGATTGATGTATTAAATCAAAAACCTAAATTAATGATTCATAGGCTTTTATTTATAGGCGATTCTGATAATGCTAATGTAAGTGTACAAAATCATGAAAAATCAGGAGATTTAAGGAAATACATTGGTGACAGACAAATCCTTTGTTATTCTTTTGCACCATTAGAGAAAGAATTTAGAGAAAGAGTCAAATTAGCACTAATTCAGACACATAATCCACCAGGTAATCCTATTACTGAAAAAAAATATGGATATGAAAAAACTATTATAAAAATAGAAGGGCAAAATACTCTCTTAAAAAAAGAAGTTACTATTGAACCATAGAGGGTCAACGAGAAATTGTTCTGTTTTAATTTTAATTAAGAAAACATCTTACAAAGATACAGAGTACATGGAGAAAATGCGTTTTGGTGAATTTTTATCTTCTTGGCTCTGTATTTTTTGTGTTTTCTATGTAAAAATTTATTTATTTATGAAAAATAAGGTAATTACGAGATATAATCTGTGTCAATATCTGACAATCTGATTAATCTGTGTTATATAATCTAAAAAAAAAGAGTAGGTTTATGAGACTAATTTTAATCATTTCTTTTTATTTAGCCGTAACATTCCACCTATTTTCCCAAAATTTTACACTTGACAAAAATCAATTTCAGGTACAAAAGACGAATGAGGCTATTTTAACAATCAAAGAATACGGTTATTATTCTATAAGTACAGTAAGTAATTATGGAGCATCTTTTCAAATTGTTGATAATATGAGCGGATTAAGTAAAATCAGTGGAATATCAGGCGAAAAAGATGGAAGAACGGATATATTACTCGAAGAAGGCAAATATAAAATTAGAATTTACTCAATTGAGAAAGGAGAAGGCAATATTAAATTGAATGTTTATCAGTTTAAAGAAAAAAACTTGCCTCAATCTCCAGTTTTAAATATTAATACAAGTATCGAAAATGAACTTAATGATTTAGAGCAAATTTCATACTGGATTGAAATAAAAGATGAACAAGAAAAAATATTCATTGAAGGATATGGAAGAAACTTAAAAAAAATCTCTATTTGGAAAGATGGAAATTGGTTAATAGATGAAAAAATTAATGAAGATGTTTTTGAATATAAAGAAGGCAATCCATTAAATAACTTGTCTTTTTTTGGAACACTAAAAAAAGGATTTTATAAATTTAGTTTTTATGGTGGCGAAAAAGTAAAATGGTCAACGGATGATAATAAAAATCCTTTATTTATAAAATATGGAGTTAGTTTAATCTCGCCTAATTCGAGATTTATGGATATGATCTCATCTTGTGGAAGAAACAGATATTTAGTAGAAGCAAATTATTTTTTGTTACAAACTAAAGACAAAGATAATTATAAACTCAAAATAAATTATTTTAACAATGATAATCCTAATACTTATAGCCAAATCACAGAAATTAATAAAAATTCGAGAAGGCAGGAATGTAAGATTAACTTGGATAATTTTTATTTAAACTATTATCTTATGACTGTGGAAGGGACTCCAAATAAAACTGTAACAATTCAAACTATGGCAAAAAATGATTTAAATATTTATATAAATGAGGGAAATGGTGGTAATTATTGGTTTTCTACTATTCATTCTGGGTTTATTGAGGACTCAATTGAACCATCTGGCTTTATAAGTTATATAGATAAAGATTATACCATTAGAGAAAAAAAACTAAAACTTTTAAATGGAAAAACTGGATGGCAGGATACATTCAACCTAATTGAAGAAATTTCTTTTCTTTTTGAAGTAGAAGAAGATGGAAATTATCAAGTTGAGACAACTGGAGTAGAGGCAGAATTTAAATTAGAAAAATTATTAGTAGGTTATAAAAAAGATTATAATTTTTCATATAAAAAAGGTAAACAAAATTTTAATCTTATAAAAGGGATTTATCAATTAACTATTAATCCAGTAAAAATGGGTATTGTAACAGCAACTATAAAAAAAGATTCATTACTTAACTTTATCTTTGGCAATCCAGATATTAAAAAGGATAATGTAAGGGGAAATCTTCAATTTCCGTCAATTTATTTAGGTGGAGGTTGTAGTTATAAAATATTTATTAATAATCAAGGAAGAGATATTAATCAAGGGTATATTTTAAGAAAACTTCCATTAGACTTAAAAGAGCCTCTTCCTGTTATTTTAACTCCAAATGAGGAAATAGAGACTCAAATTTACATTGATGAAGATAGTCTTATAAGTGTAAAAGCATTTAATGATAAAAAATATATAATAAAAATTAATAATAAAGAAATTTCACAAAATGATATAATAAAAAAAGGAAATTATAATATTTCTATAAAAAACTTAGATAAAACAACAGAATCATACAATTTAAAGAGTATTCCACTATCTATTGCACAAAATCAAAAATTACAATATTTTTCAAATGCAAATAATCAATCATTACCAAAATTTGATAGTCTTGAAACAGATAATCCAGTTTTTTTAAATTTGAAAAAAAATGAACAAAAAATATTTTTATTAGACATAAAAAAATCTGGAGTCTATACTATCCAAACTAAAGGAAGACTCCAAACAAAGGGAACGATAAGGACAAAAATTAGAACAAATTTATTCAGTAAGCAAACTAATGGGATAGGTAGAAATTTTTTCCTTCAAGAATATTTAAAAGAAGGTATTTATCAGCTAATAGTGGAAACAATAGGCGAAAGTACAGGACACCTTTCTATAATGGCAAAGTATAAAGCCCCGATAGATGGAGGAAAATTAGTAGAAGGAAGAACTGTAAAAAACGAACTTTTTCCTGAAGAATCAATAAGATACAAATTTGATATAATTGAGGATGGAAATTATTCAATAGAAACGAAAAGATTAGTTGGTGGAATGTTTAATTTTAGGCTTGAGGATGCTGATGGTTGGCTTTTAGAAAATCCAAAGACTCCAATTGGAAATTACTATTTTGCAAAAGGAAGTTATCAAATATTCTATCTACCTTTAAATGTATGGGGTAGAAAATTAACAACTCTCAAAAGAATATTACCTGAGATAAAATTTGATAATAAAGGTCCTTATGATGTTGAAATTAATAAAACCTATTCTAACCAATGGCTCGAATCTACGATTAATAATGAAAGACAAGGGGATATATATAATTTAAATATACCATCAAAAATAAATGCTCAAATTAGCTTTTCTCAAGAAATGTATTGCAATCTATATTATATATCTAATAATGATAAAATTAAAATAGAAACCATATATCCAGAGAAATTTTACAATGGAATTCTCCAAAAAGGGAAATATATATTAGAGTTTTTTTCTAAAAGAATAGATAACTATTTTGATTATAATTTTGGTATTGCTACTTCCGAATTAGTTGATGGATTATCATACAATATTACAGTTCCTTCAAGTATTAGAATATCAGTAGAAGAAAATTCTCTTGTGGAGCTTTTTTCTACTGGAAATGCAGATGTTTATGCCGAATTATATTCGCAAGATAATAAATTATTAACAATCTCAGATGATAGTTATAATGACTGGAATTTTAAAATATCTCAATACTTAAAGTCTGGAAACTATTTACTAAAAGTTAAATCAAGGGACGGAACTAAAAATTGGACAAGCGTATCGATGAATGTTATTAAAAATAAAAATAAAGGAAGCTTAGATATTCCATTTAAAGAAACTGTAAAAATTGATAACGAAATATTGATATATGATATTCCACAAAAAAATGGTTTTATATCAATAGATATTAATAGTAACAGTTTATTAGGGGCATCGATTAATCAGTCAAAAGGTACAGAAATAATTGAAATAGCAAAAAAAGAAGGTAAAAATATAAATCTTTGTCTTTATAATTCAAAGGATAAAAATATAAAACTATCTATATGGAGATTAAACGATGTAGATGATAGTTTTAGTATAAATATTGAAGAAAAAGATATAAAAAAATCAAATTTCTCTGATATATTCGATAAATATAAAGAATTTAACTCTAAAGAACTTCAATCATCGATTTTATCATTTGAAAATAAGGATAATAATACTTACAAATTAGAAATACTCGATGAAAATAATCAATATCTTAATCTTAGTCAAATAAATTATGGTATGCAAGTTAAATACGGTGATTTTACAATATTGGATAATTTATTAAAAGAAGAAGTTACTTTAAATAAAGGGAGTTTTTTATTAAAACTTGATACAAAAAATACAGTAAAAATAAAACTCTCAAATACAGAAATGAAAGAAGAAAAATATATAAATACTGTAAAAAATGAACCTTATTTGATTAATATAAATAATAACGACGGAATTGATGTTATTAAGACTTTTTCTGATAAAATTATCCCATTATGCGGATTTGTAACAGAAAATAATGCTGATAATTTTTTATTGGATGGAAATATTAATGTGACTTCAAATGCCTCAATTAAGGAAAATAGTAGCCTATCAATTTCTTTTTCAAACGCCAAAAATAAATGTGCAGTATGGAATCCAGATTCTTTTGATACAAATAGTAACGTTTTGGTGACAAATAAACACTTTGTTGCTTCTAAACAAATTAATATTTTAACTGATTATGAGGACTTTTTAGTTGAAAATGATTTTAAAACATTCTCTTTAACTAAGGGTCAAAAAATATTAACAGTATCTTTAGATGCAAATATGGCTTTATTTACTTACACAGATAAAAATATATTAGAAATATTCCACACAAACGCTCTTGCAGAAGACATTAATTTTATTACTAATGGAGAAAATCTTGGAATTATTGGATATGGTAAAACTGATGGATGTTATAAAGTCCAATTAAAACAAATTGGTAACCCTATTACAAATAATGAAAATATTTTGATTGAAAATTACTTTAATGATAAGAAAACTTTTACTATACCAATAAATAAAAATTTGCAAAGTAAATATCAATATGTAAATATGTTAGGTAATGTAAATATTAAACTAATCAATAACAGAGGCATTTACGAAGATATAGATCAAGGTAAAATTAAATTAAATAACAATTTTAGTATTTTAAACTTAAATTTAAATGCTGGATTTGTAAAAATATGGCTTTCTAAAGAAAAAACTGAGAATATCGACAGATGGGGGACTATAAATTCTAATAATAGTAAAAAAATTGATATTAATACAGAAGTCTCTATATCAGGCAATGTCAATTGGTTTCAAATAAGTGTAAAAGATGAGACTATTATTAATCTAAATAGTAATACTAATTTTACTTTATGTGTGCAAAAAGATGGAAATGTTATTGAAACAAAAGAAGTACTTGATAATAATCATTGTTTTTATGCAAATAAAGGAGAATATTTATTTGGTGTTAGACCTATTTATGCAAGTTATAATAATTTAAATTTTGATAATTATTCTACAATGTCACTAAATTTTCAAGCAATAAATCCAATTGATATAGCATCGCAAAAAATATCTAATTATTTACTGAACAATAAAGAAATAAAAGGATTTGTTTTTGATGTTAAACAAGACGAACAATTTTTTGTAGGATATAGTTCTAATAATGATATGCTTGAAAGTTTTTTGTATAATTCTAAATTTGAACTAATCAAAAAAGGTAGTATGATTTTTACAAATTTAACACAAGGCAGATATTATATAATTTACAAAATAAAAGGCGATATTCCTTTAATTAAGTTTAAACCAGTTATTATTGGTAATAAATCTATCGAAAAAGAAATATTAGACCAAAAAATAAAAGATTTCTTAATAAATAATGGTTTTATGTGAGATTTATAACACTGATTTTACAGATTTAGGACAGATTGACACAGATTACGACTTTCGTGTTATGACGATTGTTGCCGAAGTAGTTATAATTACTGTATTACATAGATTGGGGATACAGAGGCACGGATAAAAAGATTTTAGGAGAGGTTTTTATGAAAAAAATTATTTTTTTATTATTTTTCTTCAATTTATGTTTTATTTACGGAGAAGATGGATATAATCCAGCAGATAAGGATATTAATTCTAATTTTGTGAAATCAATAGTTATACTTCCAGAAAAAATATTAAGAGAATATGACCCTATTACTATTTTTTATCCAACTTCTAAAGGTCCTAAAAATGGCGGTTATGAAGACCATCCAGAAAAATTTGTAAAATTTGACTACGAACAACCCGGCGATTTTATATGGCTTGATGATAAGACATTGCAATTTAAACCAACTATCCAGTGGGCTGCTTTAAAAAAAATTAGATGGCGAGTTGAAAATGTTGTAAGAGATTTTTATACAATATTAAACCCACCTACAAGTATAATTCCCAGAAATAACACAGAAAATTTACTTGAATTAAAAGAGATAACTATTAATTTTTCGAGATTTATTGACGAATCTGACTTATATTCTATAATATCTTTAGAATTAAAAGAATTACCCGGCATAGATAGCAAAAAAACAACCAAATTAACTAAAAAAGACTTTATTATAAAAAAAGTTGAGCAAGAAAATCTAACAAGCGATTACAAATATATAATAATTCTTAATAAACCTATAACTGTTGGGATGAAAATATTACTAAATTTTAATTTAAGCCTTTTAGAAAACCTTTCTGATTCAAAAATTACTTATCAATTTGCTACAAAAGATGATTTTAAACTTTCAAGAGTTGGTAGTGGCAATTATTCATATCCAATTTCTGTCAACGGCTCAATTTATACAGAAGAGCAGGCTATAAATGGAGCTAATTCAAATAATGTTTTTTTAGAATTTTCTGATCAAATAAAATCTATATCATTCTCACAATTTAAAGATATGATACAATTTTCTCCTTCAGTTGACAATCTAAATTTTACAGTGTCTGGGCAAAGGATTTATATTAATGGTAATTTTCAAACTGACAAATTATATGAAGTTGTGATAAATCCAGTTTTTATTAATGATATAAACAATCGAATGTTACAGATGAAGAATAAGTCAAAAATTTTTGTTTATTACCCAGGATTGAACTCATATATCAGATGGGAAAAAAATGAGGGAATTGTTGAACTTTATGGTCCAAAAGAATTTCCAATGACTGGTAGAAATATTGAAAAAGTTGACTTGCGAATTTATAAGATAAATCCTTTAAGTCGTAAAACTTGGCCATTCCCAGAGTACCCAGTAATTATCGATGAGTCAAAATTACCTCCAGGTCCAGGCGAAGAGCCACCAGAAAACGAAAAGAGTTTTGAATACATTTATGAAAATGAATTAAGAAGCCATATTACAATGCTTGGTTCTCCAGCGTTTTCAAGGATAATTGATTTGCCGATTAAGAAAAAAAGTGGATCGTTTAATTTTGGTCTTGATGTTGACCAATTTTTGAATGAAACTTGGAAGGATAATGTAGCTGGCACTTACCTAATCGGTTATAGAAATTTGGACGAATCTAAAACAAGAAACTATGTAAAAATCCAAGTATCTGATTTATGTCTTTCAACTGTTGAAGATGAGAAGACTATAAATTGTTTTGTAACATCATATAAAACCGCAATCCCTCAATCTGGCGTTGAAATAAAAATTGAAGGTTATATTACAAATAATAATCATAAAAATTATAAATGGTACGATCTTTTTTCTGGTATTACAGATAGTAATGGAAAATTTACTATTAATAAATCTGATATTTATTATTATTATAAAGTAAAAAGAGTAGTTCTAAAAAAAGATAAAGATATACTTGTTTTAAATCCAAATTCAAACTTATCTACTTTTAATAATAATTATTGGGCAGAAAATAATGAAAATTGGTTTAGCAATCTCTATTATAACGAGCTACATGATACATCAAAAATAAAAGCATTTATTTTTACTGAAAGACCAATATATAAACCTGAAGAGCCAGTTTATATAAAAGGTTACATTAAAAGAATTGATAAAGGTAAAATTATGCCTTATTATAATAACAGTGAAACCAAAATTACTATACATGGACCTTCATTCAACAAATCATATCCAGTTACTATATCTCAATATGATTCTTTTGATTTTGTTTTTAAAGAAGATGATTTAGCAACTGGAAATTATTCTGCTACCATAGGAGATGGCAATGGAAATTTAGCATCTGTGAGTTTTTCAAAACAGGCTTATAAAATACCTACTTTTGAAGTTTTGTTATCAGGAGAAAAAAAAGTCCCAATAGATAGACCATTTAAAGTTACGCTTACATCAAATTATTATGCTGGTGGTAAAGTCTCAGGTGAGCGAGTAACTTGGAATGTAACAGAATACCCTTACGCTTATATGCCAAATATTGAAAAAAAGGGTTATATTTTTTCATCGGACTCTCGTTATAATAGCAAACTTTCCTATTTTAAGAATAATGGGACTATAAGAAAAGAAGATATTACAGACGAAAATGGAACTTCTGTTTTAACAATTGATCCAACCCTTGCCACAGACAACATTGCAAGAAGATATGTTTTTGAAGCAACTGTTACTGGAGCAGACGAACAAAGTGTTACAACAACTTATGATATGTATGGCATTCCATCTTTTGTTTTGGGTCTAAAAGTTGATAGGTTTATAAAAGATAGTTATAATATAAATCCATCAATAATTGCCTTAGATGTTTATGAATCAAATCTTTCTGATTTGCCAGTCACAGTTAGATTAAAAAGAAGAGAATGGCATTCTTACCTAAGAGAAGCCCCTTTTCAAAATGGAAAACCTCAAAATATTACAGAACAAGTTGATATTCTAATAGAAGAAAAAAACATTCTAACATCTGATGGAGAGGTAAATTTAAATTTTAAAGTACCAGTTAGTGGTATATATTTACTAGAACTTGAAGCAAGGGACAAACTTGGAAGAGTACAATACCTTGTTACAGATATTTATGTTGGTGGTGAGGGTGCTGTTACATGGAAGCCAACAGAAGAAAATCTTTTTAAAACTGTTCCAAATAAATCTTCATATATATCTGGTGAAATTGCTTCAATATTGTTGCAAAGCCCTGTACAAGAAGCAAAAGTTCTTGCTATTATAGAAAAACCAGATAATGTAGAATTTAAATGGATAGATGTATTTGATGGAAAAGCAACTTTTGAATTACCAATCGAAAATTATTTTGCCCCCAAATTACCGATAAATTTTATATTGATGAGTCCACGAGTATATGACAATGGCAATGTTATGAAAAATCAACTCGAAGATGTCGGAAAACCTAGAACATTTGCAACAACTCAATGGTTAAATGTATCTCCAGAAGAAAATACAATAAAAGTTGGACTTATTCATCCAAAACAGAGCTCACCTGGTAATACAATAGAAGTTGAGCTAAATTTGACTGACAATAATAATAAACCAATGGGTGGCGAAGTTACTTTGTGGCTTGTAGATCAGGCGGTTTTATCACTTGGTGATGAGCTTCCTATCAATCCCCTACCCTCTTTTATGGATCAAATTTTTAGTAAGATAAAACTTAGAGACATGAGAAACCAAATAATCGGTAAACTAAAAGTTATAGAAAACCCAGGAGGTGGTGGTGGCGGAGATGAAGATTACGCAGAAAAAGAAATGCGTAGTATTTTGGAAAGTGCTACTGTACGAAAAGATTTTAAAACTATTGCTTTTTATTCTCCTTCAATAATAGTTGATGATACTGGTAAAAAAAAGATTTTGATTAAATTACCAGATAATCTCACTGTTTTTCAAATAAGAGCAGTTGTTTGTAATAAAACCGATAGATTTGGTTTTGCAAAATCATCTATCGAAATAAGACTCCCAATATTAGTTCAACAAAGCCTCCCGAGATTTGTTAGATATGGCGATGAGGTCGTTACTGGTGGAATAGGAAGAGTTGTAGTTGGAGAAGGTGGCAAAGGAAATGCCTTAATTGAAGTAGATGGGGCTAATATAAATACCAATAATTTTGTGGACTTAAAATGGGATACTGGAGTTTCAAAAAAAATATTCTTCCCTTTAAAGGTAAACTCAAAAGAATATCTTGAAAATGGAGAGTTAAAAAATAAAGATTTAAAAATTAAAATGTCTATTTCGAGATTGAGTGACAAAGCAACAGACGCATTTGAGGTTAATATACCTATAAAAGATGATATTTCTTCGGTAATAACAGGTTATACTAAAGAAATTAAGAAAAATACACCTATTTATTTCCCAAAAATAGACTATAAAGTTAAAAAAGGAACAATGAAACAAGAATTATTATTTACATCAAATATTGCCCTTTTAAACTCAATAAATGCGTTGGACTATCAACTTCAATACCCTTATGGATGTCTTGAGCAAAAAATTAGTAAAACATATTCTGCTATAATTTTAAAACAAATTTTTGATAAGTATGGAATAAGTGAAATTTCACCAAATATTAAAGAATATTTTAATGAAACTATGGAAATGGTTGAAAAATGTAAAACAAGTAGTGGATTGTACAGTTATTGGATTAATACTGAAGGATATGTATATTTAACTAGTTATGTTTTACAATTTCTTGTTGAAGCACAAAAAAGTGGTT
The DNA here is from genome assembly GCA_001829125.1 of Spirochaetes bacterium GWB1_27_13. Lineage (GTDB taxonomy): Bacteria > Spirochaetota > GWE2-31-10 > GWE2-31-10 > MWDO01 > GWC1-27-15. Next base: position 26,983 of record MIAN01000055.1, read on the forward strand.
TTAATATAAAACAAAATTTAATAGACGATGCGGTGAAAGCATTAAAAAGATCATTAAGGTCTGATTACCAAAACATAATTTCAGGGTATGAATATTATGAAAGAATACAAGCACTTTATGCCTTATCAGTTGCAGGATATTTTGATTCTACTTATGCAGGGGAACTTGCTCAAGCAACATCTTATTATGGAGTGGAAGGAAAAGGAAAAATGTTACTCACTCTATTAGAAAACAATTATTATAATAAAAAACTAATTGATTCTGTAAAAAAAGAATTGAATGACAGTGCAATATTTACACTCCAAGAAGGCAAAGAAATTTTTTCTGGAATGCAAGATAAATACAGCTATTGGAATACTTTGATTAACACAACAGAAATTAAATCTTTGGCAAATGTCATAAGTGGACTTTCGTATAATGCAAAATATGATGGCAGGTTAAAATTGATGGTAGATTCTTTAGTGAATATGGGTGGAATCAATGGTTGGGGTGATACTTATACAAATACTCATGTTTTTATTGGATTAAGAGACTATTTAATTAATTTTAAACCAGAAAAAAATAAATATAGGCTAAATATCAAATATTCTGATAAATCTCAAAATCTTGAAATTGATGATAAAAAAATTTGTTATTTATGGAAAAGTTCTTTTGAAAATGGAAATATGACTTTACTTGACGAGCCATCTTCTAATAAAAAAATATTTGTCAGTGTAAAAACTGCTTATCAACCAGATATACAATGTAACGAAATAAAGAGTTTGAACAATGGTTTTGTTATTGATAAAGAAATAATTATTGTTTCTAAAGATGGCAAAAGTGACATAAAAAAACAAATAAATAACATAAACGAACAATTAGAACTTAAACTTGGCGATATAGTTGAAGAACATATACAAATTGTAAATCCAACAGATAGATATTTTGTTGCAATACAAGTCCCAATAGCAGCTGGACTCGAACCACTAAATCCTAACTTAAAAACATCACCACCTGAGGCAAAACCAAAAGGAATTGATACTAAGGAAGCAAGTTACAGTCAATTTTATGATGATAAGGTTAATTATTACTTTAATTTTTTACCTAAAGGGACTTATAATTTTTATTTTAGGTTAAAAGCAACGAGTGAGGGACTTTTTTCTGAGCCGCCAAGTTTGGCTGAAATGATGTATAAACAAACAGTTAGAGGAACTTCTTATGGGTTAAAAGTAAAGATAAAAAATTAAAATGAAACTATTATTTTTGATTTTTAAAAAAATTTTTAAATTTATTTTTTTATCTATATTACTCTTAACACTGATATTTACTCCAATTATTGCGAGTTTATACCTTTATGGGTTAAAAGAAGGAGAAAAAAGGGTTTTATTAAAAAATTATTCTCCTTCTTTATATTTTGTTGATAGAAACAGTGATTATTTATTTGATTATGAGAATAATAAAGGCTTACTCGGTTTTTGGGAAATACAAGGACAAATCCCCAAAAATATAAAACAGGCTATTATTTCTGCTGAAGATAAAAATTTTTATACAGATAAAGGAGTTGATTTTAAAGCATTATTTAGATCAGCATACATAAATATTATTACTAAAAAAAAAGCAAGTGGTGCATCAAGTATTGCAATGCAAGTTGTTAGGATGGAGTATCCATATCCAAGAAATTATTTAAATAAATTAGTTGAAATTTTTGCTTCTCTTAAATTAGTAAAAAAATATGGCTATGAAAAAATCCTAAAGCATTATTTGACAATTGCTCCTTTTGGTTTACGGTATCATGGAATTGTATTTGCATCACTAAAATATTTTAAAAAACCAATAAATGATTTGAGTATAGCAGAGTCAGCAATCCTTGCAGCAATCCCCAAATCTCCCTATAAATATAACTTATACACAGTCGCAGGAAAAACGCACACTATTAATAGAGCAAAAATGATTCTAAATCTTATGAGAAAAAATAATTTTATATCAGATTATCAATTAGAATGTTCTTTAAAAGAATTAAACCAATTGCCTAATTTTTATTACGAAGAGATAAATGATATAAATATACATTATATTAATAGAATAAAAGAAGATATAACAAAAAATAAGTTAAAATTTAACAATTATCTAATAAAAACATCGATAGATTTAAATATTCAAAAAAATTTAGGTGATAAAGCGTTTGAGTTTATCGATTCTATCAAAAATGATGGTGGTAAAAACTGTGCTATAATTGTTGCTGACAAAAAGAATGGAGATATAATTTCTTATATTGGCTCAAATTATTATTTTGATAAAGCTCATAAAGGTAAAATTGATTATGCAAATACCCCCCGTTCATCTGGCAGCACGCTAAAACCTTTTTTATACGCTTATGGCATGATGGAAAAAGGTTACACTGGAGCGACAATATTATCAGACATCGGAGTTTCATATATTTCGGACGAATCTTTATACAAACCAGAAAATAATGATTTTAATTTCGAAGGACCAGTTTTATATAGATATGCTTTAGCAAATAGTAGAAATATTCCAGCAATACAGATTCTTAATGAAATAGGAGTCCAGAAAACTTATGACTTTTTTAAATATATTGGGATTGAAAGAGGCAATAAGGGTGGAGAATATTATGGGCTCAATCTTGCAATTGGTGGATTATATGTGACATTATATGACCTTGTTAAATGTTATGGAATGCTTGCAAATGATGGCAAAGAGTTTAAATTAAATTTTTTATTAGATGAAGAAAAAAACAGAAAATATTCAAAACAAATAATACCAGAAGATATAGCAGAGATGATAACACTTTTTTTATCAGACCCAAATGCAAGAGTCCCATCTTTCCCAAGAAAAAGTTCATTAGAATATCCATTTCCAGTTGCAATAAAAACTGGAACTTCACAAGGTTTCAGAGACGCATGGACAATTTGTTATTCTGAAAAATATGTTGTTGGTGTGTGGGTTGGTGACCCAGATAATAACAAAATGAAAAACTTGACAGGATATAATTCGGCTGGCAAATTATTAAGAAATGTTATGGAATTAATTCACGAAAAAGATTTTATTGAAAAAAATAACATTTCATTTCCCCCACCAAAAGAATACATACCAAAAGAAATTTGTAAAATAACAGGTAAACTTGCAAATCAATATTCTAAAGAAACAGTAACAGAATGGTTTAAACAAGGGACAGAGCCTTTAGAACAAAGCAATTTATATCAAGAAATATCAATTAATAGAGAAACTGGACAATACGCAACTCCAGATTGCCCCCCTAAACTCATCGAAAAAAGAATGGTTACTTTTATCCCTCCAAAATACGGCGATTGGGCAAAAATGAATGGGTTAATAATGGCTCCTGTTAGTTCTTCACTGATAGGCAGAGAAATACCAGCAAGCCTTGACGATTATAAGATAGAATTAATAGAGCCTATAAACTCGATGAAATATTATATAAATCCATCAATATCTATTGATTTTCAAAGTATTCCTCTAAAAGCAATAATAGACCCGCCAGTAGAGCAGGCAATCTGGTATATTGATGATAAACCATATCAAGTTGTTGATTTTCCATATTCTACAAGATGGACACTAAAAAGAGGGGTACACACAATACAATTAAAATTCACCTACTCACAATTTGAAAGTGAAAAGATAG
>MIAN01000055.1:30629-30967 GCA_001829125.1 Spirochaetes bacterium GWB1_27_13
GATAGAAATTATAGTGGAATAACATATAACACGGATTAATCAGATTTTCACGGATTGACACAGATTACCTTAACTTTTCCATAAGTTCTTTGATAAGCCTATCTTTTTCTTCTAACGCTTTTTTACTTTCATCCAATGCTTTATCTTTTTCACCCAATGCTCTATTTTTCTCATCCAATACTTTTTTATTTTCTTCTAATATTTTATTTTGTTCTGCAATAATTTTGTCTTTTTTTTCCATTTCTTTAAATGCGTCGTCTGCTTCTTCTTCAAGTTCGAGTTCTTCTCTAACTTTTGGATTGCTCGCTGCTTTTAGTAATCTTTTGATGATTCTTTTC
>MIAN01000056.1 GCA_001829125.1 Spirochaetes bacterium GWB1_27_13
TATATAAAACATGGACATTTCAACACTAAAACAATTTAGAAATAAATTACGAGTATTGGAAAGAGAAATTGAGGAGCAATTAAAAGCAGAAACAGGCTGTTGTGGAGTCACTTTATCTCAATGCCACCTACTTTTAGAATTGGAAAATAAAGATGAAATTTCTATTAAAGACTTAGCTATAATTTTAGACCTTGACAAAAGCACTCTAAGTAGGACAGTAGATGGGCTTGTAAATTTGGGTTTTGTTGATAGAAAATCTAATAAAGAAGATAGAAGATTTCTATCGGTAAGCCTTACTGATATTGGCAAAAAAGTAGTAGAAAGTATAAATAATATCTGCAATGATTATTATTTAAATTTATTTAACTTAATGCCCGAATCTAAACATCAATCTGTAATAGAATCAATTGATTTAATTGGTACTGCAATGACTAAAATAAGAAAAGAAAAAAGTAACTGCTGTTGTAAATAATTTGTAACATCATAGATTTTTGAGACAAATATTTTTTTGTCTAACAATTTTAATTAAAATAAATTTAGGAGGTTTTTATGGGATGTTGTGATGGAGCTAATAATTCGTCTACAAAAAAGTCTACAAAAAAAGAAAAATGGATCGTGGGATATAAAGAGATTAATGGTAAAAAAATACCAGAGATTTCTACAAAAATTGATTTTTCTGATATTTTTGGAGAAATTAAAGCCAGATGGGGTATAAATAGGATGAATTATCAAATAACACCAGATATTTATTGTATTGGTAATCCAACAAAAGATTCTCCAGTATTTGTAACTGCAAACTACAAATTAAGCTTAGACAAATTAAGAAAAGAATTGGTAGGTCTTGATTGCTTTATTTTAGTATTGGATACCAAAGGTATAAATGTTTGGTGTGCCGCAGGAAAAGGAACTTTTGGGACAGAAGAACTCATACAAAGAATCAACAAAGTAAATCTTTCACAAATTGTAAATCATAAGACTCTAATTTTACCACAACTTGGAGCTGTCGGCGTTTCTTATATGGATATAAAAAAACAAACTGGGTTTAATGTAATTTATGGACCAGTATTAGCAAAAGATATAAAACCATTCCTATTAAATAATTATAATAAAACAAAAGAAATGAGAACAGTAAATTTTACTTTTAAAGATAGAATTACAGTAGCACCAATAGAATTTGTAGCTACAATATATCTTAATCTTATAGTTTTGGCTATTTTTACATTATTTAACCTTATATTCTACACAAAACAGGCTCATTTTAAAATATGGCTTGATTTTATACCTTTTTTCACTGCTATTATATCAGGAACTTTTTTAATACCAATTTTGTTACCTTACATACCCGGTAAAGCATTCGCAATAAAAGGCTTAATCTTAGGGCTTGTTGTAATTACTATAATAAACTTTTTGTTCAATCTATCAATTTTTGGGTGGATTTCAAATTATTTTATTTTAGTTCCTATTGTTTCTTTCTTAGCAATGAATTTTACTGGTGCAACAACGTTTACTTCACTATCTGGTGCGACTTTAGAAGTAACAAAAGGAGTACCAATTATGGCTATTTCTCTCGTAATCGGTTTAGTTCTTAGAGTTTTATTAGAAACAAAAATAATAATTTAAGGAGGATTTTATGGAATTAAAATATATCAGTAGTGTTATAAAATTAGAACTTGATCAAGACAAATGTATAGGTTGCGGAATGTGTGTGAATGTTTGCCCACATAATGTTTTTGAGATGGAAAATAAAAAAGCAAAAATAATAAATAAAGATTTGTGTATGGAATGCGGAGCATGCAAAAAAAATTGCCCAGCAATGGCTATCGAAGCAAATAATGGTGTTGGATGTGCCTACGCTATTATAAATGGAATGATTAAAGGTAAAAAAGCAACCTGTGGCGATGACGATGAAGCAAGTTCTTGTGGCAATAATAATAAGAAAAAATCATCTTGTGGTTGTGGTTAATATTAGAAATTAATTTTTAGTTTGAATTATAGTTTATTCTAATTGTTGTTGATTTAAAAAACAATTTTTTGGTCTGTCCCAAGGGACAGAGGATATCTCTGATTTTTGCATAATTTTATTATATAGTAAATATAATTGTAATATTATTTATAATTTCCCAATATTTTGTATAATTATAATTATTATGGGTTGAAAAACAGGTTTTTGGTCTGTCCCAAGGGACGGATCAATTTTTATCCTCAATGTTAAGAAAAATATTAAAATTTTTACCAAATTTTGTAATGAAACCACAAAAAAACTTCCTTTAATTATATAAAGACTAATAAATAAAGGAAGTTTCTATGCGAAAACCAAGAAAATTAAAACCAAATGCTACATACCATGTTACAGCAACAATCAATAAAGAGGAAAAAATCTTTAATAAAGATAATATTAAAGACATGTTCTTAATAGTAATAAATGAGGCTAACTTAAAATATAATTTTGAATTAACTAACTTTTGTATAATTGAAAATCATATCGAATTCATCCTAAAACCGATAAAAGACAGCCTATCTAAGATAATGCAATGGATTTTAGGTGTTTTTGCAATGAGATACAACCATAAACATCACTTAAAAGGACATGTTTGGTACGACAGATTTAAAAGTAGAATCATAGAAACTGAAGAAGAAATAGAAGATTCTTTTAAATCAATATCACAAAAACCAGTTGTTGCAGGACTTACAAAAAAGGCTTCAGAGTATAAATATTGTGGAATATCGTTAATAATTAAAGAAATTTTTGATTTAATTAAAAAACCACCTCAAAATTTGTTAAAATTAGCTTTAAGTTATTAGAAAATTACTAAATTTAAATTATATTTTTATCATATTCATTAGTTATTTTATTAATCATTAGAAAAACTCTCACTTAAATATTGATTAAAAGGAATTAAAATAAGAAATTATATTTTTAAATTAATATTTTAGTTTAATTTTTGATTATTATTTATAAAATTAATTGTATTTTTAGTTAATTATTATGATAAATAATTTAAAAATTCAAATTTTTGAAAAAAATTATTGGTCTGTCCTAAGGACAGAGCTTTAATTTGATATATATAAAACAACCATTTAAACTAAAAAATATTTGAATATTCTAAATATAATTAATTTCATCTAACTTGAAATATGTATATTTTAATATAATATAGCTAAATATTAATTAAATTAAACAAAAAACTGCATTTTTATCAAAAAAAGCTTTAATTAGTTTGATTTTGAATTATTTTTTACAAAAAAAGTAATATTTTAATAAATTTGTATGTTAAAAATTTTGCAAAAAAAATTCTTTGCTCTGTCCCAAGGGACAGAGATATACTTTCAACTAAAATTTACTTTCTACTTCCGAATTATCTAAATAACACTAAAAAATTATAATAAAAACTGAATATAATTATTAAAAAACATAGATAAAACATTTTATTTATTACTTAAAGAAATAAAATCTATAAAAAATATTCTAATTTCTGTATTGATTACTCTTAGTGAGAAATTTTATTATAATTAAATTATAAATTTAAAAAACATTCTCAATTTTTGACAAATTTACAATTTCGTATTATAATTAATACATATATGGAAGGTATCTTTATGGAAGATAAATTACTTATTCTCAATCAAAATGATTATATTCCTTTAGAAATTGCAGAAAAAATAATGAATAATTTGTATTTAATTGATTTTGATATAAAACAAGGCTCAAATGTTCTTTTAAAACCAAATATTGTCTCTCAAAATACTGCAAAACAGGCGACAATAACTCATTTTGGATTTGTGGAAAGTTTATGTATTCTACTCAAAAATAAAAATTGTAATATCATCATAGGTGAATCTAGTGCTTATTATCAAAAAAATTATACAGACGGCAGTTTTATTACGAGTGGAATAAAAAAAATTGCACAAAAATATAATGCAAAAATTGTATCTTTTGAAAAAGAAGAGTTAAAATTATATACTAATGAGAATAATAAAGTATTAAAAGATGTTTTATTAACAAAATGGATAGAAAAAGTTGATTATATAATAAATTTACCAAAATTAAAAACACATTCCTATATGAAACTAAGTTGTGGAGTAAAAAATCTATTTGGCTTTGTACCAGGTGGAACTAAAATGGAATATCATTTTTTAAATGGTTATACAAAAGATATATTTGGCGATAAATTATGTGATATTTTTAATATTATTCGACCTTCACTAACTATTATGGATGGAATAATATCTTTGGAAGGCGAAGGACCTTCTGCAATGGGAACGCCTAAAGACACAAAACTTATTGCTATATCAAAAAATCCCTACGCAATGGACTTTATCGTCTCAAAAATTATTGGCTACAATCCAGAAGAAATAACTTATCTAAAAAAAGGTATAGAAAGAAATTTTTTAATACCTTCTAATATAAAAATTTTAGGAAATTACAGCAACGATAACTTGCCTTTTATATTTTTTAAGAAACCAAAAGAAGCTTTAGAGCATCCTAAAGAAAAAAATTCTTTTTATAAAATACTAAGAGTCTGTCCTATTATCAAAGAAAATTTATGCAGAAATTGTATGCAATGCGTAAATATCTGTCCTCTAAAAGCAATCACAAAATCAAATCCACCTATTATAGATACATCGCAATGTCTCAATTGTTATAACTGCTTCTATAATTGCCCCTATAAAGCAATTAAATTAAAAGGTACAACACTAACCCCTATAATCGATTTTCTCCGAAGAAAACTAAAAATCTAATCCAATAATAAATTTAAAAAAAATAAAATTTTCTTTAAATTTATTATTGACTTTTTAAATAGAATATAGTATATATCAAATATCCTTCCTTTGTAGCTCAGTCGGTAGAGCGGGTGGCTGTTAACCACTAGGTCGGGGGTTCGAGTCCCTCCGGAGGAGCATAAGAGAGTTTAAAGGTTTCCTTTAGACTCTCTTTTTTTTATTTTTAATCCGAATTTAGATTTATTATCCTTGCAAGGAGTAGTGATAAAACAATTTAAAGCTCTGTCCTAAGGACAGACCAATAATTTTTTAATTATTTATCATAATTAACTAAAAATACAATTAATTTTATAAATAATAACCAAAAATTAAACTAAATTTTAGAGATTATCACACTTAATCATCTTAAAGTAAAAAATATTATCAATTAACTCAAATTAAATTTATAACATTTTTTCTAAAATGATTTTTTGAAATTATTCTAAAAATATAAATAAATCATAAAATGCTTAGCTCAGTCCCTAGTGACAGACCCAAAACACATTTTTTTAACTAACACAGAATACATGTATAAAAAATTCCTTTGATGATAAAATCCAATTACTTTAATATACCCAAATGTTTCAGGTTTGTCAGAAATCACAAAATCTAATTACTTTAATATAAAGTAATTATAGGATTTTAATCTGTGTAATCTGTGACAATCCGATTAATCTGTGTTATAAAATCAATTAACATTTTTTTAAAATTATATTTGACTTTTTATCTAAAATATAGTATATATTCTACATCCTTCCTTTGTAGCTCAGTCGGTAGAGCGGGTGGCTGTTAACCACTAGGTCGGGGGTTCGAGTCCCTCCGGAGGAGCATAAGAGAGTTTAA
>MIAN01000057.1 GCA_001829125.1 Spirochaetes bacterium GWB1_27_13
GTAAGCAACACCATAAATGAATATAGAATCATTAAAGTAATAATAAGAAGGAGGCCAAATTATACTTGCTTCTGGCATACTTAAATCATTATAATATGTGAAAGAAAAGAAATCAGATTCAAGTCCTTCTGTATCAATTGTGCTTAATTTTGCAGTATTCTTTCCAATATTTATGTTTTGCCTTTGATCTTTTGTAAACTTAAAGACAGATATTCCAAAATCCGTATTTATAATAGAAGAAGACAGAAGTTCAACAAATTCTACTACTGTTTTTGTGACTTCTATTTTTTTCTTTTTATTTTTTGGGTCATCAACGAGTTCTGTTACTTCACTAGTCTTTTCATATTTAATTTTACCATCTTTTATATTTGGCGGAAATAAACAGTAGAATGTAGAACCTATATTATCAATATCAAAATTTTCTTTATCGAGTAATACTATTGTTTCTTGATTTGGATTAAGCTCTTTTTTTTGCGTCAAATTTATTCTAATTTTATGAGAAGATAGTTTTGTCTCTTTAAAATTTATTTTAAAACTTTTTTTTGTTATATTTCCAGCAAGGTCTTGAACTGTAATATTTAACGTGTATTCAATATATGTTTTTCCATCTGCATCTTTTACTTTTAAGGTAAATTCTTTTTTATAACCATCTGCTAATTTACTATCAGAAACTTTGATTTTTTCTGGCTCTTTTTTAATACTTGAACCAAATTCGATTTGTAAATCTTTTATTGTCAAATTATCGTATATATCGATTGTAACGTCTTTCGTTAAACCAACTTTACTATCAAAAACCAAATCTTTAACATTAGGTGATATAGAATCAATTATTACAGGGATACTTAAATTTGTCGTATTATTTACAAAATCTGTTGCCTCAAGTTTTATAACAACAATTTTATCAGAAAAATTAGATTTTGATAAATCTTCACTAATAGAAGTTTCTATTAAACCAAAAGTTTTTGATTCTTTAAATTTAATTTCTTTTTTTGCTACTATATCTTTTTTTGAAATTGGATCAAAAATTGAGTATTTTATTGTTTTAATCCCTGCTGCATCCAAAACTTTTATTGGTAAATCTATTTTTGCAGTAAAAAGTTTACCAGCGAAATTATCGATTGTTTTTTCGTCAAATTTTGGATTTGATTTATCTATAAAAAAACTTTCTTTTACAGGAATTCCTGCAACATCATTTATATCAACAGGAGTCAGTTCTACTGTATATTTTCCATCAGGAAATTTTGTGTTGTCAGATAAATCAACTTCTTTTGAAAAGTTAAATCTTACTGGCAGAGTTTCTGTGTAGATAGGAGAAGTACTGCCATCTTTAAATATTTTAATTAAAACTTCTTTTTTACCATCATCATCTGTAAGGTCTCCAAATAATTCTAAAGAAGAAGAAACTCTGTCGTCTTTTTTAAGGCTTTTTAGTGTTAATATAGGTTTATCTTTTTCTGAGTTAAGTATTATGTTGATAAATGATGTTGTAATGTTTCCTGCAACATCTTCAACTTTTGCAATTAGTTTAAACTTTCCGTTTTTTAATTTTGACATATTTACAGGAAAACTCCAATATGGATTACCAGGAAGTAATTTTATTTCTTTAAATTTTCCATCCGAACCAGCACCATCTATTGCATACGAGATATTTTTTACTTCAACATTATCTTTTACAAACCCATAAGCAGTAAAAGTACCATCAACTGTATCTTTATCTTTAGGAAAGTCAATAGATATTGTAGGTTTTTTATGATCTACTGTAACAGTCAAAGGAGAATATCCAACAGAACCTGTTGCATCAGTTGCTCTAATCCAAATAGTTTGTATTCCTTCTACAAGTTTTTCTGAGTCAATTCTTACACTCCAGTTTAGTTTTGTTTTATTATTATCTAAATATTTTATGTTTGGCACTTCCGAAAAATTTATTCTTTCATCAATAGAGTATTCCATTTTTATAATACCATTATCATCAAAACCATCGCCACCTACATTCATAACGCCAGATACGATAGCACCTGATTTCATTGTTTTTATTACTACACTTGGGGTTTTTCTGTCAAGTTGGAATGATACGAAATAATCTTTACTTGTAACACCTTTTATATCATAAACTTTGAGTTTAAGAGTATGAATACCATCTTTCATATTTGAGGTATCAAGATTATAATACCAAAAGTCTTTTCCATCACAAATTCGTTTTTCTTTTTCTGCATCAACATATAAAACTATTTTATCTATTGCATCATCATCATAAGCCGTTCCAACTATTTTTAAATTACCTGGAACTCTTGCATCTTTTGTAGGGTTAATTATATTTAAGTATGGAATATCCGAGTTTGGGTCTATTTTTATATTAATAGCAGATTCTTGGCTTTCATTTCCGTTAGTATCTACTGCTTTTACAGTAATACTCCATTTTCCATTCTTATACTTATTTGTATCGCTAATATCATAGCTTTTACTCCAGTTTAGCGTACCATCAGCTATAACAAATTTTTCATTCAAAAATGCTAATTCTTTTTGTTGTTTTCTATATAAAAAATCGCCATCAATTATACTTTGATTAAAATTAGTTCTTTTTAAAAGTAATTCACTTTTTTTATTCTGAATTTTTTCTATTTGTTCTTTATTTAAAGTAGTAATTAAAGAATTATTTAGAACAGTTATTTGTTTATCAAGTTGATATATCTGTTTTTTTGCATTATTGATATTATTTAGATTTTTTTTCATCTCTTCTTTTACTTTTGCAATTTTTTGTTGCTTGATTTTTTCTGCTTCTTTCTCAAATTTTATTCTTTTTTCTGATTCTTGTTTTTCATATAAAAGTTTTTTCTCAAAATCAGATAGTTCTTTCTTATTAGTTTTAGTAATATCACTTGTTTGATCCGCTGAAAATCCGTAAGTTGTAACAAAAATGATAAATAAGAAACTAAAAAACTTATTAAAATATCTCATTGGTTTTCCCCCTATCTCACACATAGTAACTAAATTCTTTTATTTTGTCAAAAAAAACAAAACATTAGAATAATATAAATTATATTAAAAAACACTCTAAAGTATATAATAATTCTAAATTTAAAAATTTCTATAAATTTGACAATTAATTAATCCTTTTTTAATCTTTCGGTTTAAAAAGGCATAAAATTTAATTGATGTTAGGTAAAATTGAGAACTCGCCGATAATTTTTGCAGTTTTTAATAAAAACAGATTTTTGATCTGTCCCTTTTAGATAACCTCTAGTGATAAATTTCAAATTTTAAATTTTGTCAACTTAACTTTGAAAAAATATCTCACAGCGAATTCGTTAAATATATATTAATATTTCATTTGTATTCTAAGATAAAAAAATATTTAAAATATTAATAAAAAAGTATTGATAAAAAATGATTTCTGGTGTATATCTCTAATAGAAATATTTCTATTAGAAGGATGTTTATGTTAGATAAAATATTACTTGGATTACTCCATTATAAAGACTTGACAATTTATGAAATTAAAAAAGCAATTGAAACAAATATTCATTTTTTTTATAGCTCAAGTTATGGAAGTATCCATCCATCAATAAAAAAATTAGAATCATCCAAAATGATAATTTTTAAAAATGAAGTAGAGAATGGAAGAAATAAAAAAATTTATTCTATAACTGAAAAAGGGAAGATTGAGTTTCAAAATTGGCTTTTAAGTGAGATTAATATAGCAAAAACTCAAGAACAAGGAGTTTTAAGGTTGTATTTTCTTAACTTTTTACCAAAACCTGAAAGAATTGCAGTATTAAAAAATTATCATTTATCTTTAACAAAAGAGTTAGAAGCATTAGCTAACGTGGAAAAGGAAAGTCATGAAAAAATTAAAGACCTCAAACCTGAGTTCAAAGAAATTGTTTCTTATCAAATGACATCTTTAGATTTTGGAATCAATTATTATACCTTTGTTATCAAATGGTATAGTGATTTAATAAATAAAATAGAAAAAGGAGAACTTTGAAATGAGTAAATTTATTGTGCCAACAGTATTTAGTTGTATTATGATTTTTTCTTGTGCAACAACAAAACCTTACAGAAAAGAGGAATGGAAACAAAATGGTATAACATCTTTAGAAAAAATAAAAATGGGTAATATAAACCATAGTGTATTAATTAGAGGTACAAACATTAAAGAAAACCCAATATTGATTTATATCCATGGACAGGCAAGTCCGTCAATGCCATTCGCACATCTTGAATATCCTGAAACTGGTGACCAATTAGAATTAAAATTTACAGTTGTTCATTATGACCAAAGAGGCGTTGGTAAGACAGCAGCAATTTCATTGCCTCCTTTAAAAAGTTATAATATCGAACAATATGTTACTGATGCAGAGGATTTGGTAAAGTATATTAGAAATAAATTTAATAATCAAAAGATAGTTATAATAAGTGAATCTTTTGGAAGTATTATAGGATTGAAACTTATAAAAAAACATCCTGAATGGTTTGCTGGGTATATTGGTGTAGGACAAATGTCTAATATTAAAGAATACCTAAATGATATTTATAAATTTGCTTTAACAAATGCGGAAAAAGAAAACAACAAAAATGCCTTAGCTAGATTAAAATCAATAAAAACAAAAGATGGTAAGTTAGAATTTGATAAAATGACAGAATCTCAATTTAATAATACATGGTGGGGACTCGTTAAGTGGTATGGTTATTTTTTAAAGAATATTTATTCTCCAGAAAAAGACTTAACAAAATTCTTTTTTAAAAGTATGGATAAATCACCTGAATATAGCTTCTGGGATACTATAATTTATATGAATACTTATCTTTTCATCTATCCAAAACTTGGGTATATCGCTTGTAAAGAAAATTTAACAGAAGAAATTAAAGAAGTTAAAATACCTATTTATTTTGTACAAGGAGAATTTGATCTTACTAATATACAAACAAAAAAATTATATGATAACATAATTGCACCTAAAAAAGAATGGATTGAGATAAAAGGTTCTGGTCATGTTGTTCGAGGTGAAAAGCCAGAAGAATTTAATAAAATATTATTTGAAAAAATATATACTGAATTGGGATTAAAAAAATAAATATAAATAAAAAACCATAGAATAATATGAAATTCTATGGTTAATAAAAATTTATAAGCAAAAACTAAATTAGGAGTTAAATATGAATAAAATAGGTAATATAGAAAAACAAAATACTTTAAAATATTATTTTGACGAAATAGAGAGAAGCGATTTACTTTCTTTTAAAGAAGAAGTTGAACTTGGCAAAAAAATTGAAAAAGGAGATCAATTCGCTTTCAATAAAATGGTTAAATCTAATTTAAGATTAGTCATTAAAATAGCCAAAAAATATGTAACTTCACAATTAGAACTCTCAGATTTAATTCAAGAAGGAAATATTGGTCTTATCCAAGCTACTAAAAAATTTAATTACAGAAAAAATGTTAAATTTTCAACATATGCTTCTTTGTGGATTAAACAATCTATATATAGAGCTATAATCAATAAAGAAAGAAAAATTAGACTACCAATTAAAAAAGAATATAAATTAAGAAAAATAAATGTAACTGCCAATCTAATGTTTCAAGAATTAGAAAGGATGCCAACAATAAAAGAATTATCTAAAAAAACTGGATATAAAGAAATAGATATTATCAATTTGGTAAAATTTACTAACAATTTTATCTCAATGGATTCTGATATAAACGAAGAAGGGCGTTCTTTAATAGATAAAATAAATGATGTAACTTATTCTCCAGAAACTATACTAAATAAGAAATTTTTAAAAAAAGAAACAGAAGGAGTTTTAGAAAGGTTAAAAGAAACAGAAAAAGAAATTTTAAAACTAAGATTTGCATTGAATACAGACAAAAAAGAAACATTAAAATCTATAGCAAAAAATCTTGGTATCTGTACAGAAACAGCAAGACAAATAGAGATAAAAGCAATGAAAAAAATTAAAACTGATTTTTCATACTTAAAAGATTATCTGTATTATTAAAATTATCTCAAATATATTTAAATCTTTCAGATTTGTCTTGTATTTTTTAATAAAATTTATTTATCATTTAGAGTTCGTTAGGTATATATCTAAAATTAATGAATTTGAAACAATTTTATTAATTTATAATCTATGATTTCTGACAAATACAAAACATTTCATTATATAAAACTTCCTATTTTTGACCAAGATTTTTAAGTTTTTTTTCGAGTTGATTTATTTTATATTTGTTGTTTAAAATCTTATTAATTGTTAGATTGTTATTTATAAAGTCTATATTATTTGACTCAATTTCTAAAGAATAATCGCTTAATAAAAGCGCTAATTTTGTATTTTTTTCATCCAAATAAATTTTTGAAAGAATATCATAACTTGATGCCCAATTGGTTGTTAAAGCAATAGCTTTTATAAGATTTTCTTTTGCTTTCTCAATATCATTTTTTAAAAAATATTTTTCTCCAATAAAACTATAATATTCTCCAACATTGGGGTTTTTTTTAAATATTTCTTCAAATATGTTTTCAGCTTCTACAAAATCATTTTCTTTAAAGTATATTCTTGCTTTCTCGAGGATATAATTGAGATTATTATCATTTGCTATATAAGAATCAATAAGAAAGAAAGCTTGAGATTTACCATTATTTTTATATTCGACCCTAATTTTATCTAAATTTGATGAAATTGCATTTTTTTCAAGGTTTGTTGCTCTTATTAAAGTATTATTAAATTTTTCAAATACTTTATTTCTCAGATCTTTGGCATTATTTATATCATAAAATTCTCCTTTAACCAAAATATAAGTGTTTGATTCTTTAGTATAGAAAGGAGCTTTAAATACTCGAACTTTGTCAAGCTCCAAATTTTTATATAAACTAATAGCATCGAGAGTATCATACTCTTCGTTTACATCAAAATCTTTGTATAAATAGTATTTTTTTATAGATGTAAAATAAGGACTAAAACCATAGGATAGGCTATCTTTATTGATAGAATCTGAAACTACTTTACAACTGTAAATAAATTTACCAAAATTATATTTACCTTCTTCCTTAATTTCTATTTTATAATTAGTATATCCAAAAGCAAGAAAAGCAGAATTGTTTATATCAAAAGTACTAATCCATAGTCCAAATCTATATTCACCAAGAGGCAATTTGTCGTAATAATAGATATTATCTACATCCTGATTAATTTTATAAATCTCAAATGTTTTTAAATTTTGAATATAAATAACATCAGGAGCTATTTCTACACCATTTAGTTTATAAATAAAACTAAAACTTATATCACAAACTTTATAATCTGGTTTAAATTCTTGTTTAATCCTATCTAAAGTCTTACAATTAGTAAAATAAAAGATGATAATTAGAGAAAATATTAAAATTTTAAATCTAATGAAGTTAACAATTACTGGTTTGTTCAAATTTAACCCTTTTTCTTTTTATTAGTCAAATTCAACAAAAAACCAACTCCTATTAAAATAGCCGCAGTAGTAAAAATACCAATAATGCCATTAATTAAAGAATAATTTCCTAATATAGAAAATGATTCTTTACCAAAATGTAAAAATCCAAGTTTTTCTGCAACCCATTCAAGTCCATCTGGATTTGAACTTGCAAAAAAAGTTGCAAGTATTACTATCAAAATAGG
>MIAN01000058.1:0-5786 GCA_001829125.1 Spirochaetes bacterium GWB1_27_13
AATTAAAGATTATCCTTTGATAGGGATTAGGAATGTTCCTCTTGAGAATATGTTTAACAGGCTCACAAAAAGATTAATTGATATAATGGTTGCTTTGGCAGGGCTTATTTTATGCTCACCTGTTTTTATTGCTATAATGATTGCTATAAAACTCACTTCAAAAGGTCCTGTTTTCTTCAAACAAAAAAGGACAGGCTTTAGACAAAAAGATTTTGATATTTTGAAATTTAGGACTATGATTGTAAATGAGGATTCTGATAAAGTACAGGCAACAAAAGATGACCCTCGTAAAACAAAAATTGGCGACTTTTTGAGAAAAACAAACCTTGACGAAATACCTCAATTGATAAATATATTACGAGGTGAAATGTCTGTTGTTGGACCTCGACCTCACATGATTGCTCACACAGAAGAATTTTACCAAAAATATGACAAATACCTTGTTAGACATTGGGTAAAACCCGGTTTAACTGGTTGGGCACAAGTTAATGGTTGGCGGGGCGACTCTGATATAGGAATACGTGTAAAATATGACATCGAATACATCGAAAATTGGACATTATTGTTTGACATAAGAATTATTTTTCTTACACTGTTTGGACGAAAAGTCAAAAATAACGCTGTGTAGTTTTGAAAAAATGTAAGTATTTTTATGCAGAAATTTTTCTAATATTTAAAAAGATTTTTTTCTTTAAATAATTTTTCTATACCTTTCCATGAAGAAACAACGTAATATCCGTTTTTTAAATCATATCTATCATTTTTTGAATAATATAACAGAGGATGTGTTATTTTTATTGCAGTCAAATCATTTAGTAAGTAAGCTCCTATATCAGAAGATAAATCACCTATTCCAACTGCATTGTTACTTATTTTTGCAATTTCTTTTAAAACGCTTGCTTTAAAATATTGGAGACCTGAAGGAAATTTATGTTTTCTTGAGATGATTGGACCTTCTGGAAATTCGTTCAATTTTAGCCATTTTCTTGTCATTTGAGAATATTTCATTCTTCTGCCAGTTAAATATATAATTTTATAATTTTTTGATAAATTTTGTAAAACTTCTGATGAGTGGAATATTTTTTTTTGATTTAATAAATTTTTTGAAAGATACAAGAAAGCATTTGTTGCAGAAATAGTAAAATCTATGTCACAAACTATGTAAGGTTCTTTTTCTTCTAATTGCAAAACATAAACTGGGACTGTATAATTTCTATTATTAGCTTTTATTTTTACAGTATAATAAAAAAAATCTTTTTGTGTTATATCGAGTTTTACATTTTCACTTTTAGAAGAATCATGTTTTGCTGAATATAACAAACGATTATCATCATAAACTTCCACATCAATTAATGTTTTAAGTTCTTCTAAACTAATGTCTAATATTGGATTTTCTCCATATTTTACAACTATATCATTTAACCCTATCATATTTTACTACCTTAAATAATGAGTTAGATTTGTTTCTAACATCTGTTTTTATTACTTATAGTCAGTATTCAATTAGTGTATATATAACTTAAGAATAAAAAAAAGAAAAGTAAAAATTATAATATTTTTTTACTTACATTTGACTATGTTTAATCGTTTTGTTTTTGCCTTCTCTTTTTGCTCTTGCAAGTCCATTTAAAGAATCAAAAATTAAGTTTCTATAATTATTTTTGGAAAAACTTCTTTTTTCTGTGATGAACTCTTCAGTTGAAGAAATGCCAAAACTTACTGTTATCGTAATCTCTTTTCCTTCATAATAAAATTTATTTTCTTGCACATTTAATCGACATTTTTCTGCTGCGACAAAGCCCTCTTCCTCGCTACTATCAACCATTAAAATAAGAATCTCATCTCCGCCAAATCTCCCAATTATATCAAAATTTCTAAAATTAGAAATAAATATATTTGCAACAGTTTTTAGAATAAGGTCTCCAAATTCATAGCCATAATTTTCATTTATTTCCATAAAATTATCAATGTCTGAAGAGAGTAGAGAAAGTTTGCCGCCAGTTCTTTCTATTCGTTCAATTTCTTTTTTCATAAGGTTAGAAAAATGATCCTTGTTAAATAAGCCAGTAGTGATGTCAGTTGTGGAAACCTCCTGAACTTCTTTTTCAAGAAGAGAGACTCTTTTTTGTAAATTTATAACCATTATCATAAGAAATAGCACTATAAAAAAACTTATAGAAAAAACCACAATATAAATTAATCTTTTTTCTTTAAAGAATGTAATGTCTATAAAAGTTAAATCGTATAGAACTTCTCCATAACCAAGATTTTTGCCATTTTTTGCCAATGGAAAAATTACTTGATATGCTTCTATGTTTTCTTGGATGAGAACTGTTTTATTGTATAAAATATCTCTTGTAACTAAATCATCAATTGTTTTTTTTTCTTTTAGATTAACTTCTCTTCCAAGATTGTACAAAAGTTTTTTTTCATTGGAATATATTTTTACAGAAAAGACAGGTGGATAAAAATTTGTTCCTTTTACTATATTTATAAGTGTTTTTAAATTATTTTCTATTTCTGGATTTTTTGAATCAAAATCAATAGATGATAAGATTATATTTTGTAAACTCTTTGCTTCTTTTATACAAAATAAAATATTAGCATTATTATACATTCTTGAAGAAATATTCCAAAATAGAAAAAACATTGACAGTAGAAAAAAAAACGAAATTCCTACAAATGTAATGTTTTTTCTTCTTCTAATTTTATCAGCCATTAATATTCCTGATTATTTTTTTAGCATATTTGATATATACTAAAAATTTGACGAACACAACTCGTTCGATTATAAAACAATTTTAAAAGAAAAATAATATATTTACAATAATATATTAGAAAATATTGTAATTATTTTACAAATTTTGAAATAATATATACTGAAATGTTTCATGTTTTTTTTAAATTTAATGATAATTTCTTTTCTAACTCATTTTAATAAAACAAGTTATAAAAAACATTTCAGGTATATAATAACAATCTTGACGATTCTCATTATAAAAAATCACAGATAGAATTATATAAAAAAAACAAACTTTTGTCAAATATTAAGATTTAACAAGAAGATTGATAGATAATTTTATTTTTGATTAATTTTTTGTGACTCAACGTTTTGGTTAATCTTTACTTTTTTCTCTGAAATACTTTTTCGAGATTGTCTTTAGATAGTTCAAAATGTGCAGGTCTTCCATGAGGACAGTTTTTTATTTCGTATTTGAAATAATCGTCTATAATTTCTGCAATTTCAATGAGAGTCAACTTATCTCCTTGCTTTACAGCTTCTTTACAGGAGGATTCTATCAAAATAAAATCAATTATATCTGCTTTTATCTCCCCTTTTTCTTCCAAAAATTTTAGCACAATATCGCAGGCAATTTGATAGTCTTTATTTGATAATAAAATTGAAGGCATTTCTCTAATAAAAACAGTGTTTCCTTCATCCTTCTCGATTAAAAAATTATTTTTATTTAGAATTTCAAGTCGTTTCTCTGTGTCATTATCCCAATTATCAACTTGGATTATTGCTGGCATCAATAATTTTTCTACATCAAAACCTTTTGCATACCTTTGCTTTTTTTTATAAAAAATTATCGCCTCACATGCTGCGTGTTGGTCAATTAGAAGTATTTTATCATCTTTTTCTACTATGATATAATTATCAAATGCAACACCTATTATTTTGTAATTTTTTTGAAAACTTACTGTTTTTTGTTCTTCTGGTTGTTGAATAGTTTTTATTTTATGATTATTTTCGTAATTTGTTATTATATCTTCTTGAATATTATTTTTTTGTGGAATAACATAGTTTTCGTGTTCTGTTTTCTTAAAATAAGAATAATCTGTTTGATCTTCTGTAAACATTTCTTTTTGAATTTCTGTTATTTTAAAAGGTGTATTTTCTATTTCCAAAATGTCTCTTTTTATGATTTTACTCATACATTCAGTGACAGTACTTTGTATTGTAGTAAAAATTTCACTATTATTATAAAATTTTATTTCTTTTTTAGCAGGATGAATATTCACATCAATTAAAGATGAGTCAATATCAATAAAAACATAAAAAAGCGGATGACGACCAGGCGAAATATAATTTTTTATCCCATTATCAATCGCTGGATAAAAAAAGTTTACTGATACTGGTCTTTTATTAACAAATAAAGTTTGATACTTTCGATTTGGAAAAAATGTATTTACATTTGAGTAGTAAATTTTAATTTGGAGAGTTTTATTTATTATTTCTGAGTGATCAAAAATTGCAAACTTGCTCTCTGTTTTATTGATAGAAAAAAAAGCATTCTCAAAAGAACCATCTCCCTTTGTCGCAAATATAAGTTTCTCATCATTATAAAAATAAAAACTCACATCCAAAAAAGACATCGCTTTATCAAAAATTACTTTCTTTATAGTAGAAAATTCTGATTGCCCAGATTTTAAAAATTTTCTTCTTGCAGGTATATTGTAAAACAAATCACTTACTTCTATCTTTGTCCCTTTTTTTGCAGGAGATGGAATTATTGTAAATGGATTTTCACCGTCGTTTGATATTTTGTAGCCAGCACTTTGGTTATCAGTGTTTGATATTATCGTTAGTTTTGACACTGTTTGTATAGAATGCAACGCTTCGCCTCTAAAACCCATTGTTGACAAACTAAGTAAGTCATCAATGTCTTTTATTTTACTCGTTGCGTGTTTTGTTAAGGCAAGTTCGAGGTCATCTTTACCTATCCCGCATCCATTATCAGATATAATTATTTTACCAAGTCCACTATTTTGTATTTTTATTATGATTTCGGTAGAGCCAGCATCGATTGAATTATCAATTAATTCTCTGATAACCCCAGCTGGTCTTTCGATTACCTCACCAGCAGCAATTTTTGAAGAAACATCTAAAGGTAAAACAAATATTTTATTCATATAACAACTCTATAAATATAGATAATTTGACATTAGCGAATGTCGCTTTTTTTAAATCTGTGCTAATCTGTGTTATACTAAAAACTTATTGATTTGTCAAAAATTTAATACACAAAAGAGATATTTAAAAAATTGTAAAATTTGATAAAATTTGGTAAAATTTTTCAAAAACATATAGACATTTATTTAAATAAGAATAATAATATATAATTAAATGTTTTAAATTACAAGTTGGTATATTTGTATATTTAATAAAATAATTTTCAAAGTATAACAAAAAATTATTGGAGGTGATTTATGTTGCCAGAAAAAACAAATCCTAAATGGAAAAAACTTTTAACAGGAGAAATTAATCACAATTTTAAATCCATTCCAGCAGCTATGATGGTATCAAGATTGAAAAGAGAAATTAAAAAAAACGATTCTCCTGAGCATGCTAAAAAACTTATAGAAGAAGTTTATAATTTTTTTAGTAAATTTGAAGTTATTCTTACCGAAGATATTAAAGTTATATT
This sequence comes from Spirochaetes bacterium GWB1_27_13, assembly GCA_001829125.1. GTDB lineage: Bacteria > Spirochaetota > GWE2-31-10 > GWE2-31-10 > MWDO01 > GWC1-27-15. Next base: position 5,430 of record MIAN01000058.1, read on the forward strand.
TAAATAGGAGAAAAAAATATGTTATTACCTATAAATGATGTTATGGCATTGATCGAAAAAAAAGAAATTCTATCACTTGCTGCAGATGAAAAATTATTGGAAAAACTCCCAAAGGGTAATTGGATCGCAGGAACTATTCCTTATTTCATGAGTCAAAATCATGGTGAGGAGTCCAAAGATAAAATATTCGTAAATAGATTTCCCGAATTTATAAAAGACTTTAAAATTAAATATTATAATGAAAAAGAACTTTCTAACATACCAAAAGATGCACCAGAAAATGGTTTTTCTTTAATAATAATCCCTGCAACCAGCAAGGCTCATATTAGCTATGCTCATAATGCTCCAAATTATGAA
>MIAN01000058.1:5794-9257 GCA_001829125.1 Spirochaetes bacterium GWB1_27_13
TCCCTGCAACCAGCAAGGCTCATATTAGCTATGCTCATAATGCTCCAAATTATGAAGATATTTTTTTAAAACCTATTATTGGTTGGATATCTGGGGTACATTTAGATGATCTTGGAACGATTAAACCTAAAGTATTCAATGGGCAAACAGGCGAAAAAAATGAAACCAATGCTTTAGTTATGCACTTGACCTTACCTAGTAACAAAATGGCTAATATTGGTATTATCAATATTTTTGAACAAGGAGATGGTGATACGATTGAGTTTGATACAGAAGGTTTTACAGTAAAAGATTGTTTAATTAATGGAAAACAACATAATTTTTCAGAATATTTATTAAATGGCAAAATAGATACAAAACTTCCATTAGTTGCGGATTATTGTGGTGCGATGGTTAATGTTAGTTTTCAATCAATTGACGAAAAAGATAAGATTGTAAACTTTTATGCTCCAGTATTTAAAGACGTTCAATATAAAATAGCAAAACCAATTGGTGATTATGTCAAAGAATTTACTACTCATTTAGAAAAAGATAAGATAGAACCTATTTTTTCTTGTAACTGTATTCTAAATTATCTTTATTCTGAGTTGAATAACAGAAAAACTGGAAATATAATTGGTCCTATAACTTTTGGAGAAATTGCATATCAACTCTTAAATCAAACTTTAACATACCTCGAATTAAAAGATGTGTAATGAATTCTTTCTATTATTTTGTAAATTCAAAAAAAAGGCTGTCTCAAAAATTTTTAAGACAGCCTCTTTAATTATCCAATTATTATTTTTTGTAATAATGTGTATGTAAAACATCATGAGCTTTTTTGCTACCAGGTTCACCCAAAAATTCTTTGTAAAGTCTTTGAATGTATGGGTTTTCGTGTGATTTTTTTATTTGTTTCTTTTCGTCGATTGAGTATAACCCCTTCATTCTTTTTTCGATTATTGTTGTATCACCATGAATATATGGCTGACCACCACCATCGATACAACCACCAGGACAAGCCATGATTTCTATGGCATGATATTTTGCTTCGCCAGATTGAATTTTTTCTAATATTTTTCTTGCATTACCAAGACCAGAAGTTACTGCGATATTAATTTTTGTACCATCAATATCAATTGTAGCTTCTTTAATTCCTTCCAATCCTCTTGCTTCTGTGAATACAACATCTTTCAATTCTTTTTTTGTGACCCATTCATAAGCGGTTCTTAGAGCTGCTTCTATTACACCACCTGTAACACCAAAAAGGTCAGCAGCACCTGATGATTCTCCTAATGGATTGTCAAAATTTTCGTCTGGAAGATTAATAGGATTGATACCTGCTTCTTTAAACATTTTTGCTAATTCTCTTGTTGTTAATACAAAGTCAACATCATTAACATTATTTTTTATAAATTCTGGTCTTGCTGACTCATATTTTTTTGCAAGACATGGCATTATAGAAACAACTGTGAGGTTTTCTGGTTTAATACCAATTTTATCTGCATAGTAAGTTTTAGCAATAGCCCCAAACATTTGTTGTGGCGACTTACAAGTAGAAGGAATAGCCAATAAATCTGGAAATTGGTGTTCCAAAAAGTTTACCCAACCAGGACAACAAGATGTTAAAATTGGAAGGTTTTCATTTTTTGTTAATCTTTCGATAAGTTCGTTAGCTTCTTCCATAATTGTTAAGTCAGCCGCAAAATTTGTATCAAATATAGCATCAAAACCAAGCTTTTTAAGACCTGATACTAATTTGCCAGTTGCAACACTTCCTGGAGGAAGACCAAATTCTTCACCAATTGCAACTCTTACAGCTGGTGCTACTTGAACAACAACTTTTTTAGTAGGGTCATTTATTGCACCCCAAACTTTTTTTATGTAGTTAATTTCTGTTAATGCAGCAGTTGGACAAACATTAACACATTGACCACAAAATACACAGTTTGTATCTTTTAAAGATTTCATTTCAGCAGGTGCTACAACAGACATAAAACCTCTTTTGTATCCGCTTAATGTACCAACTGTTTGAATATCATTACAAGCTGTTTCACATCTACGACACATAATACATTTATCCAAGTCTCTTTTAATCGCTCTTGAAGAAAGGTCTAAAGGATAAGTTGATTGTTCTCCTTTATATGTTAAGTGTTCAATACCAAATTGTTTTGCCAAAGCTTGCAATTCACAATCAAGGTTTTTAGAACAAGTAAGACAAGTAAAAGGATGATCAGAAAGTAATAATTCTAATACAATTCTTCTAATTTGAATTACTTCAGGAGTGTTAGTTCTAACAATCATCCCTTCTTGAATAGGTGTACAACAAGCAGGCATCATTCTTTTTCTACCACCTTGTTCTACTTCAACCATACAAACTCTACATGACCCAACTCTATGTTCTAGATTAAAACTTTCAAGGTTTAAGTGACATAAAGTTGGAATATATATATCTTCCATTTCTTTTGTAGCTTCTAAAATCGTAGCATCTTTAAAGACTTCTACTGGAATATCATTAATAATAACTCTTGACATCTAAGCCTCCTAATAGTTTAAACAAGTGTCACTGCACCAAATTTACATTTTTGGTAACATACACCGCACTTGATACATTTTTCTTGATCAATTTTATGAACTTCTTTAACTTTTCCAGATATACATTGAGTTGGACAATTTTTAGCACAAAGTGTACAACCAACACATTTTTCTGGAATAATTGTGTATTGCATCAATTTTTTACAAACTCCAGCTCTACATTTTTTGTTTTTAATGTGTTCTTCATATTCGTCTCTAAAGAATTTTATTGTAGAAAGTACTGGGTTAGGAGAAGTTTGTCCAAGACCACACAAAGATGCTTTTTTAATTGTATTACCCAAAACTTCGAGTTTTTCGATAACATCTTCTGGTGCTGTACCATCTGAAATTTGATTTAATAATTCATACAATCTTTTGTTACCAACTCTACATGGTGTACATTTACCACAAGACTCATCATTTGTAAACTCAAGGTAGAATTTTGCAATGTCAACGATACAAGTCTCTTCATCCATTACGATCATTCCACCAGAGCCCATCATAGAGCCAATTGATGTTAAGTTTTCGTAAGTAATTGGAGTATCAAGGTTTTCTTTTGTGATACAACCACCAGAAGGACCACCAGTCTGAACTGCTTTAAATGCTTTACCACCTCTAATGCCACCACCTATATCATAGATGATTTCTCTTAGAGTAATACCCATTGGTACTTCAACAAGACCAACATTGTTAATCTTACCTGCTAAAGCAAATACTTTTGTACCTTTAGAAGCATCTTTACCAATGCTTGAATACCATTCTGGACCTTTATTAATAATTGGTGGAACATTGGCAAAAGTTTCAACATTGTTTACACAAGTTGGTTTTGACCACAAACCGCTTTGAGCTGGGAATGGAGGTTTTGTTATAGGTTCACCTCTTTTACCTTCGATTGATTTGATTAATGCAG
>MIAN01000059.1:0-4113 GCA_001829125.1 Spirochaetes bacterium GWB1_27_13
AAAAAAAACTCAAAGACGAGTAAATGCGTTGGACAAAATCGTTATTCCACAGGCAAAAGAAACAATAAAATTTATAGAAAGCTCCTTAGAAGAAAAAGAAAGAGATGAACTTTTCATTACAAAGCTTGTAAAAACCAAAATGGAGGGGTAATTATGAAAGAATTAGTAAAAAACATTCTTGTTGCTATAAGCGGCTCGGAATCCTCATTGAATGCAGCAAAATACTCTATAATGCTTGCAAAAGACTTTAAATTCAATCTTTCTGTGGTTTATGTTGTTGATACACACACATTAAAAGACCTCATGTTATCAAAGATATTTATAGAAGAAGAATCAACTGAATACGAAAAAAACATGCTCGCTAACGGCAACAGATACCTCGCTTATGTCGAAGAACTTGCCAAAAGTAAAGGCGTAAAAATAAATAAAATCCTAAAAACTGGAAGTATTGCAACGATGATACTTGAAACAAGTGAAGAACAACAAATTGATTTAATAATACTTGGAGGGTGGGAAGTAAACCGTTCAAAAAGAGATTTAGTCTCAAAATCACATATGGAAGTACTAATGGATTCAAAAAAACCAGTCTTAATCGTAAAAGAAGAAGAAGTTGAGACGATATTTAAGAAATTTTAAGAAATAAAGGTAAATAACTATATTTTATGAAATTTTTATACAAACACTATAATTATCCTCAATGATCACTTGGGTCTCAGGAAATGAGATTTTTAACACGAAGTTTACGAAGAATTGGAAAAATTTTCAATAAATATAGATATTTTTTTAATTACCCATTAAAAACACGTGCATTTTTAAAGAGAGAAAAAAATATGCTTCTGGCGTTTTCTAATGACTTATTCAGTAACCCATCAATTAATCTTAGTTATCGCTAAAACCAATTAATTGTTGATATAAAATTACTAATAAATTTAAAAATAAATTTTAATTTCACAACCGTTTGTGTTATTAATTTCTATTTTTCCATTAAGCTGTTCTACAAGGATTTTTACAAGTTTTAACCCAAGATCATCAGTTTTATTTATATTATCTATATAATACCCAACTCCATTATCTTTTACTTCAAATAAGAATTTATTTTGTTCTAAATTTTTAAATTTTATTGATATTATACAGTTTTCAATATCTTTAAAAGCATATTTAAAAGAATTTGTTAATAATTCATTCAATATCAACCCACATGAGATTGCTTGTTCTATATTTAATAAAATTTTGTCAATATCAACTTCTATTCTAACATTTTGAACGTCTTTTCTAAACAAATTGTAAACAGAATCAATTAATTCTTTAATATATGTTTCAATATCTATTTCTTCAAAATTTTCTGATTTATACAGTTTATCGTGAATAATTGCAATAGAGCCTATTCTACTTTTAATTTCTTCAAAAATCTCAGTAGAAACTTCATTTTGATACTTATCTTTTTTAAGAGAAATTAAATTCATTATTAAGTATAAATTATTTTTTATTCTATGGTGCATTTCTTTTAAAAGAGTTTCTTTTTGAAATAAAAGAGATTTTAATTTTTCTTCACTTTTCTTTAGATTTTCTTCTGCAATTTTTCTTGTTGTAATATCAGTGAGCATTCCAAGTGCACCAATATAATTTTCATTTTTATCAAATAACATATTTACAGAAATAATAACCCATATAAAAGAATTATTTTTACATTTTAACCTAAAATCGCATACTGTTTTTTTGATTTGATAAATTTCAATTAATTTTTTATTAGCACTTTCTTTTAATTCATTTTCTATAAAATCAAATAAGGATTTTCCTATCATTTCTTCCATTGTATAACCAAGCATATCAGCCATCGTTTTATTAACAAGAACGGTGTTGTTATGATTATCAATAACCCATATTCCTTCATTTGCAGTTTCTATTATTCTTTTATAATTTTGTTCACTTTCTATTAAATCATCTTCCATCTCTATCGTGTTCGTAATATCTCTTGCTGTAAATATAGTACCTTCATAATTGTTGTCTTTTAAGAGAGGAATTAAATATCCAGACTGATAAGTTAATTTTTTTGTTGGAGTATTAAATCTTATACCTCTAAAATTTAGTATGTTAAAAACTTCTTTTGAATGTTCAAAATACGAAATTAACTCAGTATTATCATCTAATATATCCGAAAATATGTTTTTACCAATAATCTCATTTCTTGGCAGATCAATTATTCTTTGCATTCCATTATTCACATAATAAATAATATCATTTTTATCAAAAACTAAAACTCCATCAATTATATTTTCTAATATAGTCTCATAAAAACTCTTCAGTTCAATTATTTTTTCTTGAGAAGTCTTTGCCTCTGTAATATCAAAACCTGTAGCTAAAATATATTGTTCATTAGATAAAGTTATTACTTTTGCAAAACAATTAACCCATTTTATTTCATTATTCTTTGTAATAATTTTAAATTCATAATTTGATGGAATATCTTCGCCTCTTTGTCTTGCTAATCCTATTTCTTTTACCATTTCTCTATGTTCAGGGCTTATCAAATCCAAAAAATTCATTTTTAGCAACTCTTCTTTTTTGTAGCCTATTATTTTCTCTAATGCTTCATTTACAAAAACTAACTGATTATCTTTACGAATTACTATTGAAGTATCAACCATTTCTGTAATATTTTTGAATAAGATTTCACTTTCTTTTAATTTTTTTTCTATTATCATTCTATTATCTATTTCTGTCTCAGCTAATTCATAAGGTTTTTTTATAGCCATTTGTGCAATTGCTTTATAAATACAGTAGCTATAAAGCAATAAAAGCAAATGAATATATAAATCTAACGAGTCTTTTTCTAACACAGAAAAGAAATTAACAATCTGAGATATTATAAAAAACACAAAAGCAAAACTAAGATAATAAAAAGTTTCTTTTACAAATACATCTTTTTGTTTTATTAAAACTAAAAACGAAATGATGGAAATTATTATTATAAATAATTGAGTTATTGTTTTAAACAAAGTTGGATTATTATCTAAGAAAGTTGAAGGAAATATTCTAAAATAAAAAACTATCAACAAAATTATAGCAAAAAGTACAGTATATGAGTAGAATATAATTCTAATATTAATTTTTTTCTTAATAAATATAAAAGATAGCAAAAAAGACCCAGATATTATAAAATTAGAAATTATTTTTAATTGATAAGACAAATCTTTTGGGTAACCAACAATAATTCCTAATCGATCATGAGAAATAATATGCAGGAAATTAAATGTTCCATAAAAACAAAATGCGACTCCAAGAAACATCAAGTAACTATTATTATTTGATTGGTAAGAATTTGCTGCAATAATTAAAACTGCAAAAGAAACAATAATACCAAAAAGTTCTAATGAAAAATGGAATAGTGAATAGTTTTTTGTGCTTAAAAATACAAGACCTGCAATAAAAGATAAAAGATAGATTAATTTTTCAATTTTTATATTTTGTTTGTTCATATTGTGCTCTTAAAAACAAAGTATTGAATACAATTATCATTATAAAATAAAAAATTTGAGAAAACAATAGGAAAATAAAAAAATAATATTTTATAAAAAATTATCAATTTACAATTTTATTAATTTCTAATTATATACCTAAATTTCAATTTAATAAAATAATCTCAGATAAACCACGAAGTTTACGAAGAATTGGAGAGTATTTCAATAAAAAAGATATTTTTTTTAATTTATTGAAATTTTTAATCAAAATTATTTTTCTTATCGCATTTTCTTCGTTTTTTTCGTGACTTTTGTGATTTAAACTAATTCTTGAGGTGATATTATTCTTATTGCCATTTTAAAAACGATTGAGTATAATTAGAGAGTTTTTTTAGATTATATTAATATTGTATAATTTTATGTTATAAATTCTATTTAATATGTGAGGTTTATCACATAATATATTGACTTTTTTTGTACAATGTATTATCATTTTTATAAATTAAGACTTTTATTTATTAAATGAGTATTGGTCAGATTGACACTGATTAAAACTTTTTAATATTCCGCAAATTAAATTAGATATTAGGAATTAATATGTTTAATAACAGAAACACTATTTTAAGATTATCAAAATATAAAAAAGCTTTAGTAA
>MIAN01000059.1:4122-8808 GCA_001829125.1 Spirochaetes bacterium GWB1_27_13
TATCAAAATATAAAAAAGCTTTAGTAAGACTTAAATCTCTTGGTTTTATAAAAGTTTTTTCTGAAAACCTATCAGATGCTGTTGGAGTTGACTCCTCACAGGTTAGAAAAGATTTTGCTTTATTTGATATTTCTGGTACTAAAAAAGGCGGATATTTAATAGATAATTTAATTGAAAAATTAAATGAAGTACTTGGTAAAGGTGAAGTTGAAAACGTTATTATAGTTGGAGCAGGAAATATAGGTACTGCTTTAATGAAATATAAAGGATTTGAAAAAGAAGGGGTAAAAGTAGTTTGTGCTTTTGATAATAATCCTTCTAAAATAAACAAAGACAGTGATATTCCTGTATTACCTATTGAAGAATTAACTAATTATATAAAAGAAAATAAAATTAAAACAGCAATTATGGCAATACCTGATTTATTTGCTCAACAAATCCTTGATCTTATGATAGAAGCAGGCATTAAAGGATTGCTTAATTTTGTACCAATCCATCTTAGAGTCCCAGATGATTTTGTTATAAGTAATGTAAACCTTGAAATGGAACTTGATACTGTACTTTATTATGTCAACGCAATAGAAAATCAAAAAAAAGAAAAAAAATAGAAATCTTAATTTCATATTTATATAAAAATCAAAAAAAACAAAGTTTTTTAGTTAGAATATTGCCAATTTTTTATGATCTTTATGGTAAAATTAATTTAATATAGTGTTTTCTAATAATCTCTATCTATTAGCCTCTCTTATGCTTATTTCGTAAGAACCTGTTCCAGTACCATTATAATCATATATTTTTATATAACAATCTTGAGATAAATTATTATAAAAACTTGAATAATAAAATGTTTTATCACTTGAATTGTCATCAGAAGAAAATTTATATATCTCTTTCATTTTCTTTTTATCTTTGTCATAAATTATTCCCTCCAAATTCATCTTGTCTTTTTTGTACCATTCTAACTTGATATAATAACTGATATTTGCTTTTATAGGAAAACGATAATAATCAACATCAATTACTGACTCAATTGAGGCATTGGTTATTAGACCGTCCACAGGTAAAACAAAAGATTTCTCAAAACTATCATTTGATTCTTTTTCTTCTAGTTTTTCAACTGTACATCCAATAATAAAAATAGTTATAAAAAATATTAAAAAATATAAAATTGTTTTATTCATTGTATTCTCCTCGTATAAAAATTATTTTCCATCTATTTTTTGGTAATACAAACAGTATTCATCATAAAGATTATTTTTTTCAGCATATAATTGTTCTATATAATCAATGATTAGTTTATTTTGAGTTTCGTAATATTCAACCTTATTTATATCATTTGGAATATTTCCTTTATCAATCAAATCTTTTTTTTGTTTTATATAATCTATTTTAGCTGTTAATATTTGTATGTTTTTTGAAATTTTTTTGATATTTAAATATAATTTTTCCATAGACAAAATAACTGAGTCTTTATAAGAAGAAATATCAGTTTCATATTTAATTATTTCATTTTTTAACCTTTTAACAGAAAGCCCCGTATTAGCAAGTTTATCGAGGTCAATAGAACCAATTATACTAAGATTAAAATTTCCAAAGTCCCAATCATTGGTTTTTTTATTTTCATAATTATATTTATAATCATCAATTTTACTTACATAATAATAATTGTTGTAATCATAAAGAAGGTATTCTCCAGACATAGCAGCATTTATACTTTTTCCTTGCATATTAAAATTAACACCTAACGTTAGATTATCAGCGAATTTACTATCAAGTCCTATATTTAAATTAGGAAAAAAGTTCATAAAATTTAACACATAATCTTTTTTTTGTTCTTCAATATCAATATATTTATTTTTTATTATTATATTTTTTTCTAAAGCGAGTTTAATATCATTCTCTTTATTTAAAACAATCTCTTTTAAAGGAGTTGTTAAAATAAGTTTTTTTGTTAAAGGTCGCCTTAGCGTAGAAAGTAAAGACAATTTGTTTTCTGTGATTTTTGATTCTAACCATAAAATATTTTTTTCAATATTTAATTTTGTAATTGTGTTGTCTGCTGAAAAAAGTCCTTCTATTCCATTTGTTGCCCCTGTGTTTTTAAAAAGTTCGAGGGTTTTGATGTAATAGTCTAACTGTTCCTCAAAAACAAGTGTTTCGTAATAGAGTTGTCGTACAAGATACCTTATCGATAGTTTATACTGATCTACCAATATTTCTTTTTTTATTTTATGATTTTTTGAGTCAATTATTAAATCTATTGTAGAAGAATCAAAAATTTTTTGACTAAATTTTATCTTTTGTCTTAAAGTATTGTCATTTGAAGATGTTTGTTCTTTATAATTATCTGGAAGTTGATATTTTTTTTCTTCACCAACATAATTATATCTATTACTATCATCCAATGAGAATGTCACATCTGGAAGATAAGCAAACCAATTACTAATTAAAGAAATATCAAGATTTTCTTTATCAATTTGAGTTTTTATCACATCATAAGATGTTTTTTCTGCTAAATCAACGCATTCTTCAATAGAAAGATTTAATACAGTAAAATTAATTTCTTCAGAATACATATTAAAATAAATAAATGTAGTAAAGATAAAAAATAATAAAACTTTAAATTTTTTTCGCATAATTAACCTTTCTATATATAACACAGATTAATCAGATTGTCACAGATTACACTGATTAAAATCGCATAATTACTTGATATTAAAGTAATTAGATTTTATGATATATGACAAACCTGAAACATTTGGGTATATCAAAAACTTATTTTTAACCCTAAAAGAGCGTTATTTGGATTAACTCCCAAAATAGGGGAATATTTTGTTAAATTATATTTGTTATACATTAAATTTTTTTGTTTTTCAAGACTGTATGCAATAAAAAAAATAATACCAGCAAGCTCCATAGCAGAGCCAATACTTAACAAAACACTAATAGAAACCATATTTTGTCGTGTGCCTGAACTTTCGTTAATATGTGATTCTGTTTCTCTATAATTAAATCTATTCGTAATATTTAATCTATTAATTTTAATCATATTAAATGCAATTAATTCTACTATTCCACCAGTGATAGATATTCCTCCGTAAATAAGAAGTAGCATCCCAGTTATAGCAAGTTTTTTGTTTAAATTCCATGGTTTTAAGTATGATGGAATGTTTTTATCTATATTTTGTCTTTTTTCTAATGGAATTTGATTTAATAGTAAATTTGCTTTATCTTCATATATTTTAGAAAAAATAAATAGAGTGGCAATAGAAATATTAAAAAACATGCCGCAAGAAAGAGAAGAAATCCCTAATGCTAATATATCGTTATGATTATAATCAAAAATTCCTGAATCATCCGGTATAAAATCTTCCTGAAAATTGTAATATGCAAAAATAGGAATTGAAGCTAAAGAAAATATAGCAGCTGGGGTGAGTAAACCTATCCCTACATCTCTTGTGTATTTAGAAATTGTTAGAAAATTATATATTTTCTTTTCTATCAAATCCTCATCTTCTTGAGAATACAGAAGGTTTGATAATAATAGTAAAAATAATATAGCAATTTTTTTCATTTATTACCCTTATTGTTTTTAATTTTAAATGATATAGAACTACCAATATTTACACCATAGTAAAAAAATGGCAAGTTACCTGTATAATAAACCCCAAACACAAGTTTACTTCTATATAGTAGAGTAAATAAAAAATCAAGTTCGCAATAAAATACGCTAAAAATAATATCATTATCTTTACCTAAAAAAACATCGCAGCTAATTTTTTGTGAAAAACCTATATTTAAGTAAGAATTATACTCGTCTTTAGAAAATGTTTTCCAATAATAAAAATCGTTAAAAGAAAAAACGTCTTTATTATTATCTATCTCATTTCTTGGTTTTATCCAACTTTCTTGATAAATAACATAAGAATAAGGACACCACATTAGTTTTATCCCTAAAGTCGATATTCCTAAACCAACCTTATTTTTTTGTAACGAAAACATAGGATAAAAAGAATATGAAAAGTCAATTCCATTTTGAGTGTAAATTTTATTAATATTGCGTTCATACCCTAAAGAAAGATTGTTTTGTAGAGAAAAATTATTCTTTAAAAATAATGAATAAGAAAAGCCAGTAAGCACTTGTATATGATTTGGATTAACTTCTAAAATAAATCCACCAAAATTTAAGCTTAATTTTGTACCTATATAGTGTTCTTTTGCCTGAAATGATACGGTTATAATAAAAATAATAAATATAATATATATTTTTTTCATATTTTCCTTATTATTTCTCATTTATCCCAATTTTTAAAAGAAATGGAGTTTTAACACGAAAAACACACGAAATTTCACGAAGGTTTAATTTAAAAAAATAGATTTTATCCGTATTTCCTCCGTGCTTTTATGCGAAATTTTTTTATCAAAATTAAAATTGTGTTATCTATTGGCATTGTTTATTGCCTTTTTTTGGCATTCACAATTTATTCTTTATATTTATCAAGTATTTTTTTTATCGCATCCCTTGTATTATCAATTATCTCTTTATAAGACAAAGCCTCTGGATACAAAGGAGGTAAAAAAGTAACCTCAATTTTTGTTGGTTTAGGAAATTTTTTGCCATAAGGAAAAGATTTCAACGCACCATTTATACAAACTGGCACTATTGGCACATTTAACACTTTTGCA
>MIAN01000060.1 GCA_001829125.1 Spirochaetes bacterium GWB1_27_13
TAGAATTTTATGATTTTTTATCGCAAAATGACAAATTTGTTAAACTTCCAGCAGTTTTTCCTATTTTATTGTATAATGGAGAAGATAAATGGACTGCAAAAGAAAATATTAACGATATAATAATTGATAGTATTCCAAAAAGATACATACCAAATTTTAGTTATTACAAGCTTGCAGAAAATGAAATTAGTAAAGAAACGCTTTTAAAGATACATAATTTTATATCAGCAGTGTTTTATATAGAAAATTCTACTCCTGATGAGATAATAAACGGAATTAAGGATATAATAAGTTTAATTGAAAAAGAAAGACCCGATTTGATAAAATTATTTAGATTATTTATTAATAATATGTTTGAAACATCAAAATATTTTAATAAAAATCAAACTGACATAGAAGATATAAACGATGAAATTAATAATTTATTGGAGGAAAAAACTATGTTTGCTCAAGCTATGGAAAGATTAAAACAAGATGTTAAACTAGAAGGAAAGATTGAAGGAAAGATTGAAGGAAAAATTGAAACTGCTAAAAAAATGATAGAAGAAGGATTATCATTAAGTTTGATAACTAAATGTACTGGTTTATCAGAAGACGAAATAAGAAAATTACTGCAATAGTTTTTTAATAATAAAATGATATTCTTAACAAAAACAATCAAAAACGATAGAAATAAAAACTTATAATATTCTAATTTTATTGCAGTTTTTTGAAAGAATAAATACTCATCACCCCTCTTTATGTGTTATAAATTTGACCTTTGTAAATAAAATGTAAAAAACAATATTAAAATTGATAAACATTTAAAAAGAATATATAATAATGAATATGTAATTCATTATTGGAAAAACAATGTCACAAATTTTAAAAGATAATGTTAGGAATAAAATAATAGATTCTGCTTTAGTTGAATTTTCTAAAAAAGGTTTTATTGAAACAAGCATGCTTAATGTTGCAAATACTGCTGGCGTTTCAGTTGGCAATATTTATAGATACTTTAAAAATAAGGAAGAATTATTTTATACCATAATTAGAAATGATTTTGCTAAAAATCTTAAAAAAAGGGTTATTGAACGAATTAATTTTGCTAATATAATTGGATTTAATAATGTAAAAAATAATACTGATTTTCAAAGACTTGACGTTGATTTTGTTAAATTTTGTTTTGAGAATAAGTATAAATTAATAATTTTATTCGACAAAGCAAAAGGCACAACTTTTGAAAATTTTAAAGAAGAGTTGATTTTGGATATTAAAAATCATTTAGTTTCAACAATAATCATTAATAAAGAATTTGAAGGTTCACAAGATATTTTTACTATAATTTATGCAAATCTAATACAAGGAATGATTGAGATTGTAAAAAAAGAAGAAAATTTACAAAATATTTCAAAACAAATTGATTCTATTATAAAATATCATCTTTTTGGATTTTTGATATTTTTTAATAAAAGTTGAATATTCTCACAGAGGTAAGAAAAAAAATCTAAGATTCTTTTTCTCTATGGGAGATTTTTTCAGTTTAATATAATAATGAATACAATATTCATTATTAAAAATATATTAAGGAGAACAAAATGGCTACAAAAATTTATTATTTTACAAGTACAGGAAACTCTTTGGCTGTTGCAAAGGAATTTAAAAACAAATTAAATGATGCTGAACTCATCCCTATTGCAAAATTGATAAATGAAAAAGAAATTATAATCGACTGTGATAATTTTGGGATAATTTGTCCACTTTTTTACCTAAGCTATCCGAGACTCGTTCTTGATTTTATAAGTAAAATAAAAATAGTAAAATGTGATTATATTTTTACTGTTTTGACAAGAGGCTTTAAGGGAATGGGCGGAGCGATTGGTTACCTCGATAATCTTCTCAAAAAAAAAGGTACTAAATTAAATTTTGGGACTTATATTGATATGCCAAATAATGATGTAGTGTTATTTGATATTCAACCAAAAGAAATTCAACAAAATTTGCTTAATAATTCAAAAATTAGTATAGAAAAATCTATAAATATGGTTAAAAATAGAAAAAATAGTAAAAAACTAGAATTATTAGGATTTTTAAGACCTATTAGACAAAAAGTATATCTTGATAAATTAAAATATGGTTATAAAAACTTTTATGTTACTGATGATTGTAATTACTGTGGTTTATGTTCTAACATATGTCCAGTAAACAACATAAGCATAAAAAATCAAAAGCCCATCTGGAATAATCTTTGTGAGGAATGTGAAGGGTGTATAAATATTTGTCCAAAAAAAGCAATTCAATATACTCCTAAAACAATAACAAAGGGAAGGTATAAACATCCAAATTTAAAAATTGATGACTTGATAAATCAAAAAATTTAATTTTTTCTTTACTTCCTATATTTTTTGTGTTAATTTTAATGCAATAAAAATTTTTATTTTACCAAATATTATAAGTTTTAATATTTGGCAATTTGAAAATCTAATATATATTTTTCTTCAGGGATAGGTGTAACTCCATACCGGCGGTAAAGCCCGCAAGCTTTTTAGACTAGATTTTTAGTTTATCGAAAATCATTAGATTTTGAGAATATCTTAATCTGTGTAATATGCGATAATCTTTGTACTCGCTTGACGAGTGAAAATCTGTGTTATAGCATGAACTGGTTTAATTCCAGTGCCGACAGTTAAAGTCTGGATGAGAGAAGGAAAATTCTACTCAAAAATTCTATTAATTCATAAATACCCCCTGAAGAACTATAAATCGGATTATTACAAATTGCACTTGTTGGTATAAAAAATTCTAATCTGTGTAATCAATAAGAATCCGTAAAAATCTGTCTTATAGGGGAGTTATTATGTTAAGTAAAGATTCTTTTTATATGCAATTAGCCATTGATGAGGCAAAAAAAGGACTTGGTTTTACATCTCCAAATCCTTTAGTTGGAGCAGTCATTGTTAAAAATGACAAAATTTTGGCAAAAGGTTATCACAAACAACTTGGAACTGACCATGCAGAAATTAATGCAATAAAAAAAGTTTCACCAGATGATTTAAAAGATTCTACTATGTATGTGACTTTAGAGCCTTGTTGTCATTATGGCAGAACTCCACCTTGCACTGAGGCTATAATAAAATCTGGCATTAAACGAGTTGTGATTGCAAGTCTCGATGTAGATGAACGAGTTAGTGGTAAAGGGCTTGAGGCTCTAAACAATGTTGGGATTGAGACAAAAGTCGGTGTTTTGGAAGAAGAAACAAAAAAGTTAAACTCAATTTATTTTTTTACAAAAAAGAACAAAAGACCATACATTGTATTGAAAGCTGCCATAACTTTGGATGGAAAGATTGCTACACATAAAAATGATTCTAAATGGCTTTCTTCTGAAAGTTGCAGGTATTTAGTTCATAAATTGAGACTAAAAATCAAAGCAATTGCTGTTGGTAGAAACACTGTGATTAATGATAAACCCAAACTTAATTGTAGACTCCCAGACTTTGAAAATAAGCCGATTGATAAATTAGTTTTTTCAAATCATAACGACACTTCTTTATTTAACTCTTTTGCTCCAAATCCAGGTAGAAATTTTATCATTGATAAAAAAATTACAGCATCTAAAGATTCTTTTATAAATTTTTGTAATGAGAATGAAATTGATTCTGTACTTGTTGAAGGTGGCGGAGAAATTTACACTTGGTTTTTAGAAAATAACCTTTGTGACAAAGTGTATCTTTTTTATAAACTTTCTTTTATGGGTAAAGATGGAGTTCCTATTTTTAATGGAAAAGGAATTGAACTAATAGAAGAAATGCAGGATTTTGCAATGGATAACATTCAAAAAATAGATAATAATATTCTAATAGAACTTTCGCGGGGTGAATCTTTATGTTTACTGGATTAGTTGAAGAAGTCGGTATTTTAAAATCATTAAATAACGGTGAACTCGTCATTAGTTGTAGCAAAGTTATCGAAGGAACAAAAATCGGGGATTCTATATCGATAAACGGGGTTTGTCTTTCTGTAACAAAAATAATGGATCATGCTTTGAGTTTCCACACATCACCAACAACCCAAAATTTGTCTCGTTTTAAATTAGGTGATATGCGAATTGGCGAAAAAATCAACCTTGAACGAGCACTTACCCCTTCGACAAGACTTGGTGGGCATATAGTCTCTGGTCACATTGACGGCAAAGTTAAAATTATTAGTATAGAAAAAACTGGTGGAGATTATTACTTTGAATTTTTATTCTCAAAAGAATTAAAGAATTTTATAATAGCAAAAGGCTCGGTTTGTCTTGATGGAATATCTCTAACTATATCAAAAGTTATGACATCAAGTTTTGTTACTACGATTATTCCACAAACGATAAAGGACACAAATCTTTTGGATAAAAAAGTTGGAGATTTTGTACATATAGAAGTAGATATTTTTGCAAGATATATAAATCATATTTTAAATATTGGAGGAATAAGTGGAGAAAATAGAGAAATTATTGAAAAGTTTTTCTAATGGAGAAATTGTCGTTGTTTTTGACGATGAGGATAGAGAAAATGAAGCAGACTTGATCGTTGCTATTGATAAACTCACCCCAGAAAAAGTAAATTTTTTAGCAACTTATGGAAAAGGACTTATTTGTGCATCTTTATCCACAGATATTATTATGCAAAAAGGCTTTCCATTGATGCCAAGTAATAAAACTGACGCACATGCAACCGCTTTTACTATTTCTGTGGATTCTAAATCCGTTAAAACAGGTATTTCTCCTTATGAGCGGTATATTACATCAAAAGATTTACTTGACCCAGAAAAAACGCTAAAAGATTTTATTACACCTGGACATCTTTTTCCTCTTGCTGCAAAAAGAGGTGGACTTTTAGAACGAAGAGGACACACAGAAGCAGCGACTTCTCTTTGTAAATGGGCTAATCTTCCAGAAGCAGCTTTGATTTGTGAGATGGTAAAAGATGATGGCAATATGCTTTCAATAGAAGAAGCCCAAAATTTTTCAAAAAAATACAACCTACCCTTTTGTACAGTAGAAGAATTAGTTGAATACCAAAAATTAAAATATTCTAATGTCCAAAAAATTGTAACGGCAAAACTACCAACTGATTTTGGGGTTTTTGATATTACAATTTATAAAGAACTTTATCAAAATAAAGAACATGTTTTTTTATCAATGGGTGATTACACAAATGGAATTGTTAGGGTTCATTCTGAATGTTTGACAGGTGATGTTTTTTCTTCAAGAACTTGCGATTGTAGGGCACAACTCATTGCTGGTTTACAAAAAATTTCAGACGACAAAAAAGGTGCTATTGTTTACCTAAGACAAGAAGGTAGAGGAATAGGACTTGCAGAAAAAATAAAAGCCTATCACTTGCAACAAACAAAAGGACTTGATACAGTTGATGCAAACCTTCATCTTGGTCATAAAGCAGATAATAGGGATTTTCATCAAGCTGCTTGGATTTTAAAAGATCAAGGCTTTAAAAGCGTAAGAATCTTAACAAACAATCCAGAAAAAACTGATTATCTAAAACAACATAATTTAGAAATAATTCCAGAAA
>MIAN01000061.1 GCA_001829125.1 Spirochaetes bacterium GWB1_27_13
ACACCACCTATTACCCCTTTTTTTTGATATTTTTCTTTTAAAAAATCAATGGCATTGGTAAACTCGGCTACTTTGCTTCCATTTTCAACAGCAGCTATTGCTTCAATATAAGCAGAAAGTTCATCAAAAGCTTTAAGTATTTCACCATCTCTTGGTTCATACTCTGAAAAATTATACTTTTTATTAATATCATCACTTGAAACGGTTTGTTTTTTACCATCTATAAAAATAAAATTTTGAAATTCATCCTCTGTGAATTTTTCAATATCATCGTGAATTCTTTTTGGTATCAAAGGATATACGATTTTTTCCATCTGTTCTTTTTCATAACTTTTAATCAAATCACTAAGCCCTTCAATTGATTTTTTGACAGGAGATATAATATCGCGAGTTAAAACCTCTGGCAAATCATGAAAAAGTCCAGTAAAATAATTATTGTAAACTCTTTTTGGATTTGCATTTATCTGGATAGAAAAAAAATAAGACAACATTGCAACAAATAAAGAATGTCCCAAAACTGATGTTTGAGGAATCCTATGTAAGTTTGCCCATCTTATTTGAAATCTTAACTGACCGCATAAATCAATAAACTTTTTGTAAGAATTATATAAAGCAAGTTGCTTTAACCCTTCAAGGTCATAGTATTCTTCCATTTTTTCTTCAAAATCTTTTTTTATAAAATCAATATCATAACCATTTGGATTTGCTCTTTCTATTATTTCAAACTCCCATTTTGAAGAATAAATATGAGCTGCACTTAAAATTCGTTTGGCAATACTTTTTTTTGTATCTAAAAAATAATTTATAAATCTATCGCAGAATTCTTTTCCTAAAGGCTCAATTAATGGCTCTAATTGTTTATAAATCCATAGATTAAACTCTTTATATCTCTTTTCATCTTCTTTTATTTTATATAATATAGTTGGTTTTATATCTGTAATTACAATTCGCTGTAAAAATTCAAATATTCCTGCTTCAATAATGTCAATCCAATTAAAATCAGATTTTTCTTCCTCAAATTTCCCAAGAAAGTAAGCAATAACCATCTTATGAGCTTGTTTATCAAGTTCTATAAATTGCATTGGACGTAATTTATCATTCCATCTTTGCATATACGAAGCTGAAAATATTTTTAAAATCAATTCTTTTTTTACCATAAGATTTGCCTTTTTATAATTTTATAGAAATTAATATTATCACTAAATAATAATATTTTCAACAAATTAATAAAAAAGTAATTTTGTTTGTATTATTATTTATTGTACAATGTATATTGATTGTTTTGTCTTCGCAAATATTGTTAAAAAACTAAAAGATTTTTTAGAATTTTTAAATATCTAATCGATTTTTACTATTACTCAAAATCTACAAAAAATTTTAAAATCTATAAAATAATATATTTTTATATCAAAATTATCATTAATTATATATTTTTGTGGTGATATTATATCTCTAAAATTTAAAAAATCAATTTTTTTTGAAAAATTTATTAAACTTTTTAAATTTTTCTTTACAAAATTAAGTTTATATTCTATGATTTTATCAAATCTAAAAAAAATTTTTGAGGAGATTAAGGTATGAAAAAATTATTTGCAATTTTGACTATTGCAGTACTCGTTTTGGTAAACTTTGGCTGTAAAAAAGAAACAAAGCCAGTTACACTTCAACTTTTCCATTATAAACAAGAAATTGTTAATCAAATGAACGAATTATCTTCTGTTTTCCACCAAAAATATCCAAATATTACAGTTGAAACAGAAACTATTCCAAATGATGCTCAAACAGTTCTAAAAACAAGATTAGTTGCTGGAGAAGCTCCAGACATCATGATGTTACAATCATATTCAACAGTTTTTGAATATGCTGAAGCTGGCTATTTACTTGATATTACAGCAGAACCTTTTATGGCTAACATTGTAGATGGAGCAAAAAATGCAGTTACTTATAAAGGTAAAATATATTCACTTCCAATGGATATGGCAGGAATTGGCGTTATTTACAACAAAGACATTTTTCAAAAATATAATGTAGCTATTCCTACAACTTATGCAGACTTACAAAAAGCTTGTGATATTTTCAAAAAAAATGGTATTATTCCATTTTCTGTTTCTATAAAAGATAACTGGCCTTTAGGACATTTATATTCTATGGCACACACAGCATCAATTGGAAACAATTTATTAACATGGATTGATTCTATGAATGCAGGAACTGGTTCTTTTAAAAGTACACAAATGGATGAAATTTTCAAAGTTTTTGATTATTATAAATCTAATGGTGGCGATAAAGCTATGGAAATGGATTATAACAACCAAACGGCTAACTTTGCTTCTGGCAAATATGCAATGATGGTACAAGGTTTATGGGCTTATGGAACTGCAAAATCTATTAATCCAAATTTAAATGCTGGTGTTTTTGCATTCCCATTTACAAATAAAGCTGAAGAAACAAAATTATACTGTGATACTGATTCTACTTTTGCAATTTCTGCTAAATCTTCACCTGAAAAAATCGAAGCTGCAAAAAAATTCTTAGACTTCTTAACAAGTCCAGAAGGTACAAAATTATGGGTTGAAAAATGTAGATTACTTCCAACTGTTAAGGATGCTGATGTATCAACAATGGATGCTCCTTTCCAAGACCTTGTTAAATATGTTCAAGAAGGCAAAACAATGCCATGGGCTTTCTCTATGTGGCCTGTTGTAGTTTTTGAAGAATCAAAAAAAACTATGCAAGAATATTATAGTGGTCAAAAAACTGCTAATGATGTTATGGGCTATCTTGATTCTCAATGGAAAACAGCAAAAGGGCTTAAATAATATTCAAATTTATAGGTTGCCAATTTTGGCAACCTCTATTTTTTTATGAAAGGACATAGAATGATTGTTGGTAAAAGGGGCAAAAAGTTATTATATTTTTTTTTATTTATAATACCAGCCTTTATTTTTTATTTAGTCGTTTTCGTAATGCCATTTTTTCAAGGATTTGTTTTTTCTTTTACTGATTGGAATGGCATCACTCCAGAGATACGAATTCAATTTAACAAACAAGAATTTAAAGAAAATGTATTGGACAAACTAAAAAAACAAGACGATAAAAATTATCTTTTAAAATTTTATCAAATTAATGGTGATTATTACATTTTGCAAGATTGGCTTAAAATTGAAGGGTCTAATAATTATAGACAGGTCAATTTTCTCGAAAAAGGCAGAATTAAAAGCATTTTAGGCTCTATTGGAATTACTTCTGTTAAATTTATTGGATTTGATAATTATATAGAAATTTTTACTAAAGATGATAGATTCTTACCCTCTTTTGGTAAGAAATTTATAAATTTAAGAATGGAAAATGTTCCTGAAGAAATTAGTATCAGTGATTTTAATAATTATTTAATCAATAATATAGAAAATGAAAATGAAAAAAAATTCGTATTATCAAACTATTCTCCTAATGAAAAAACTCAAAAATATGAATTAAGATTTAATACAATACAATCAAATGAAGATAAAATAAAACTCGCAAGTATAATAAGCTCGAATTTTTATAAAAAAAGCATAAATTCAGGGGCTTTAGGATTTACTTTCTTCTTTACTCTTTTTAATGTAATTTTAACAAATATATTCGCTTTATTGTTAGCTCTTGCTTTAGACTCAAAACTTCGTTCAAAGAATGCTTTGCGTTCACTTTTTTTTATGCCAAATATTTTAAGTTTAATTATAGTTGCTTTTATATGGTCTTTTTTATTCAAAATGATCTCAAGAATTCCAATCTTTGATTTAGGTTGGCTTGGGAATCCTGATATAGCTCCGATTTCTATTATAATAGTTACTGTGTGGCAAGGATGTGGATATATTATGATTATTTATCTTGCTGGTCTTCAAAGTATTCCATCTGATATAATCGAAGTAGCCGAAATTGATGGCGCATCAGGAATACAAAAATTCTTTAAAATTATTTTACCACTATTAACACCAGCTGCAACTATTAGTATGTTTTTAACATTGACAAATTCATTAAGAACTTTTGATGTTATTTTTGCTCTAACTCAGGGAGGACCTGGTTATGCTACTACTCCAATAGTTGTTGATATATACAACAATGCTTTTGCACAAAATAGATTTGGTTATGGTACAGCAAAGGCTATATTATTATGTCTTGTAATAATTGCAGTTACTTCTATTCAATTAAATTTAATGAAAAAGAAAGAAGTGGAGTATTAAAATGACAAATAACACTAAGAAGACACTTTTAATAGTTTTTGAAGTATTTATGATTATAGTTGCTTTTATATTTATGATACCTGTTTTATTAACTCTAATAAATTCTTTAAAAACAGATGCTCAAATTTATCAAAATCCAGCATCATTTCCTACTTCAATTCAAATAATAAACTTTGTTAATGCGTGGAAAGAAACAAAATTTCCTTTAGTATTTTTTAATACTTTTTTAATAACAAGCTTAAGTACTGTTGGAATAATTTTAGTTAGCTCTATGGCTTCTTATGCTATGGTTAGGACAAAATCAAAATTAAGTTGGGCATTTTTCTTATTATTTACATTCTCAATGGTTGTACCATTTCAAACTATAATGATACCGTTAGTTGTTACAGCAAAAGCATTAAATCTAAAAAACATTTTTGGGATAATTCCGATTTATTTTGGGCTTGGCTGTCCTATGGCTATTTTTATGTATCACGGTTTTATAAAAGG
This sequence comes from Spirochaetes bacterium GWB1_27_13, assembly GCA_001829125.1. Lineage (GTDB taxonomy): Bacteria > Spirochaetota > GWE2-31-10 > GWE2-31-10 > MWDO01 > GWC1-27-15. Next base: position 4,710 of record MIAN01000061.1, read on the forward strand.
AATTCCTTTAGAATTGGAAGAATCGGCGGCTATTGATGGTGCTTCAATTTTTAGGACATTTTTTACAATAGTTTTACCATTGCTTACACCAATTACTGCAACAATTGCTATTTTGGATGTTTTATGGATATGGAATGACTTTTTATTACCATTAATAATTTTACCAAAACAAACGACGATTCAGCTTGCTCAATATGGATTTTTTGGTCAGTTTAAGACAGAATTTGGAAAGGCTATGGCATCATTAGTATTATCAGCCTCCCCAATTGTAATATTTTATTTGGCAATGCAAAAATACATAATAAAAGGTATAATGGCAGGTGCTATAAAAGGTTAATTTTTACAAATTTCTTGTTTTTTTAAACAAGCATAACATCTAGTGTCCGAACAAATTTGACACGAAAAACAGTTTGGACATGGATGTTTTTTATTTTCTGTCACTTCTGGAACATAAACTAATCCTATAATTTTATCTGATTTTTCAAATTTCATCTTTTACTCCCCATAAACACATAACACGGATTTACACAGATTATCGCCGATTGACACAGATTTTACTTATTGAATTCACAGAAAAACACAGAATTAGGAGAAGATTTTTAACCAATAGATAAAATTTCCATGAAATTCCGTGTGATTCTGTGGTTAAAATCTCTAAAAATTTTAATTCGACATTCGGGTTAATATAAATAAAAAATAATTTATTAAAAACCAGCGTAATCTGTGCCAATCTGTTAAAATCCGTATTCATCTGTGTTATAATATGGCTATAAATTTTATTTAAGTCAAATGATTTTTTTTCACTATAATAAAATTTTAATTGACATAATCGATTTTTTTTAGTAAATATATATCCGTAATTATTATGCGGGATGGTGGTGGAATTGGTAGACACGCTAGCTTGAGGTGCTAGTGGGCGAAAGCTTGTGTGGGTTCGAGTCCCATCTGTCCCAAAATGTTATAGGCTGTCAATTTTTTGACAGCCTTTTTTATTTTTTATACTATCTTTAAATATAGTGAAAATTTTTAGTTTGTCAGAGATCATAAAGATTAATTAGTTTAATATCAATTAATTACATGAATTCAATCCGTGGCTTGCACTCGCTTGACGGGTGAATCTGTGACAATCTCAAAAATCTGTGTTATACTGGAGGTGAAATTATGTACAGTATAAGAGAAATGACAATAGCGGATTATGACAATATAATCAATATTTGGAAAAATACAGAAGGCATTGGCTTGAGTAATGCGGATTCAAAAGAAAATATTGAAGCGTTTCTAAATAGAAACAAAAATCTAAATTTAGTTTGTGAAAATCTAAACAATGAAATTATTGGTACTATAATGTGTGGAAGTGATGGAAGAAGAGCTCATATCTACCATTTATTAGTTGTCGAAAAATATAGAAAACAAGGAATTGGTCAAAAATTAGTTAGTGAAATTTTTATGAAGTTAAAAAATATTGGCATAGAAAAAAGTCACATTTTTGTACTTAAAAACAATCAAATAGGAAATAATTTTTGGCAAAAAAATAATTGGATAAAAAGAGATGATATAAATCTTTATTCTAAAAACATATAACACGGATTATCGCAGATTATCACAGATTGACACGGATTACCGCTGATTTTACTTCAAAATACTTGTTATTATATATTTTAATTTGTTTTACCTTAATATAAGACTGATTGACCACGGATTATAAAAGATTAATAGGGATTTAAATATAGCGTAATACCTAATTCTTTCATTAAATATTTTCAAAAATTCTATTATACACAACAATTTTGTTTCTACCATTATTTTTAGCTGTATATAAAGCCTCATCAGCATATTTTATCAAATCATTTGAAGATTCAACAAAATCGCCTTCTAAACTCGAAATTCCACCTGAAGTTGTTACTTTAACAATTTTATTATTATATCCAAAATCTGTTATTTCGATCTTTTTTCTTACTCTTTCAGCAAAAATTATAGCTCCATCTTTATTAGTCTCTGGTAAAATTACACAAAATTCTTCACCACCAAATCTTGAAGGAATATCAGAATTTCTACAATTTTGTTTAATAATTTCTGCTATTTTTTGTAAGACAGAATCTCCAAATTGATGACCATAATTATCATTTAAATTTTTAAAAAAATCAATATCAAACATAATTAAAGAAAGTTCTCTTTTATATCTCGTAGCTCTTTTAAATTCTTCAAAAAGTCTTGATTCTAAGAATCTATGAGCGTAAAGTCCTGTTTTTCCATCTATTATTGATATTTCGTAAAGAAAACTATATTGAATAATTATAGTTGCCTGCACAGCAAGATTTTTGAAAAGAAAAATATCACATTTATTAAAAATTTTATTGTTCTTTTTATTTAAAACTTCTATAACACCAATTATTTTACCATTCAATTTTAAAGGCATAGCAATAATTGATTTTGTTTTAAAATTTAGTTTTTCATCAATTAAAGTTTTATATCTACCATCTTTTCTAACATCATCGACAACTAGTATTTCTTCGGTTTCCCAAACAATGCCAGCAATACCCTCGCCTTTTTTTATTTTATATTTTGTAAGTTCATTAAATTCTTTTTCATTAGAAGAAATTTTAAAAAACAATTCATTTCTTTGATCGTCAACAAATAAAATGCTACTTCTTTCACACTCCATTATTGAATTTATTTTTTTTAGAAGGTATTTTAAAAAATCTTTATTGGTAAAATAATTTTTTATTCTTCTATTGATTTGAAGGACTTCCTGCAGTTTTTTTATAATGGCATTCTTAGTTTCTATTTTTTTTAATAATTTTACATCTTTTTTATATTTCATTTTTTATTTTTTTTCTTCTTTTTATTTTTTTTAATGTCATCTTCTTTAGACTTTTTTTTCTTCTTTTTTTTTATAGAATCTTCATTATTTTCTATTGAAGCATTTTTCAAATTAGTAATTATTTCAACTACCTTATCAAAAAATTGTTCAACTTTATAAATAAAATCATTCCTATCAATATCATTAATCCTAAAACTTGTAGCACCACTATGCCCACCACCACCAAGATAATCTTTTTCAAATATTTCTTTTAGTAGTACTTCTAAATCTCTAAGATCATAATCTTTATATGAAAAAGACCTACGAATTTTAAGAAAATAAATCTTTGCTAAGTTATCATAAAAAATAAGAATTCCTATTCTACCTGCATACTCTGGTAATGAATTTGATAAATCTGTAACAATTTTACTCAATATGCAAGTCGAATCGCCAGCAGGACCTAAAGATTCATACATTCCAACAGGTGGTAATATCAAAAGTCCTACCTTTTTTTTAGTTCGTGAAGTATCAACAAGATATTTTAAAACTTTTTCTTTTGTTTCACTCATTTTATTGATTGCATCAAAAACTTGTTTTGAAGAATTAAGATATTTTGGATTACCCCATGTTATTGATTTTAATCTATCAGATAAAAAATGATACCATTTGTCATAATTTTCTTTATCAACAACAAATTTGCCAAATTGAGTATCAAAACAAATTCCTATTAAAAGGCTTAAAACTATATTTCGAGGAAAAATATAATCAATATTTTTATTCTCAAACTTTCCAATTTCATCAAAAACTTCAGCAAGTATTTCACAAGAAGAATTTGTTTTTAAGAATAAAGTTAAAGAGTCTTCATAAATTTTTTCACTGTCTCCGCCAAAATGATGATCTAATTCAATAGATTCTTTTGGACAAAATTCGTCTTTTAACTTGTTTATTTCAGAAAAAGAAGGAAGTAAAAAGTGTGTTGCCGTATCGCAAGTCACAAAAACAGGTTTTGATTGCATAAGAATGTCTTTTAATTTATGTACATCCTTTATAATTCTTATCTTGTTATAACTTGCCACATCAAAAAGAAAATCAAGATTAGGATCAAAACCTTCTGGTAAAAAAATAACACAATCTTTGTAATTTTGTCTCAAAAATAAAGAAAAAGCAATACTAACTCCAACCGCATCAGGGTCTGGGCTAAAATAAAAGAAGAAATTATCATTTTTATTGATTAAATCTGTAATTTTTTTTATATTCTCTAAAAATTCTTCTTTTGTATCCTCTTTTTTCTTTATCATAAAACCTCATTATTTTTCTACTATTTTATAGACTTTTTCATCAATAAATATCCTTAATAATTCTTTATCAATCTTATTGCTATTCATTTCCATTTCCAAAATACTTAAAGCCTTTTCTACAGGTACTGCTTTTTTATAAGGTCTATCAGACGCTGTTAAAGCATCATATATATCAGCAATTGTCATCATCCTCGCTTGTATAGGAATAGTCTCAGCCTTTATTCCTCGTGGATACCCATGACCATCAAGTTTTTCGTGATGTTTATAAGCGATATATGGAATATTTGCCATCTCTTTAGTCCATGGGATTCTACACAAAAATTTAAAAGTATGAGTTACATGACTTTCTATTTCAAGTCGCTCTTCTTCTGTTAAACTTCCTCTTAATATCATCAATGCTTTTTTTTCTTCTTCTTTTAAATATTCTATTTGTTCACCATCAGAAGTTAAATATTTTTTACCTATCAGCTCAGAAATAATTTTTCCACTATTTTCCTCAAGAATAGTAGGTTCATTTGCCTGTAAAATCGTTTCTAAAAAATTATTTAATTCTCCAAGTTTTTGGTTTAAGTCTAAATTAATTTTAGGCTCTATTTCATTAAAATAATCCAAACCTCTCTCTTTAATTATGCTCAATTTCTTTGATGCAAAGTCATATTGAATTGCCTTCTTTAAATAATTATAACGCATTTTTAAAAATTCAGAAGATTCTGGATACAATTTTTTTGCTTTTACTAAAACTTTTTCTCTAACACCTATTTTACCAAAATCATGAAGTAAACCAGCATATTCGATATTCCTTAAATCTTCTTCTGTAAAAAAAACTGAAGAATATTCGCCTGTTTTTGTATTATTAACACAAATTGCAAGTTCTTTTGTTAATTTTGCAACCCTTTCAGAGTGACCTGAAGTTGTTGGGTCTCTGGCTTCTATTGCGACAACTGAGGCTCTAATAAATCCTTCAAAAATAGTTTTAATTTCTTTATAAAGAATGTTATTTTCAAGAGAAACAGCTGCTTGGTTTGCCAAAGATATTACAATTTCTTCATCTTCAAAAGTAAAAGGAATAACTTGCTCTTCAAAAACCTCTTGGTCGTCTATTTTAGTATCAAAATCCTTTTTTTTATTAAAAAGTTGGATTACACCAATAATTTCATCTTTTTGATTTTTCATTGGTACGGTAATCATAGAACGATTATGTACCTTCATTCTTTTTTCTGTATCGATACTATAACTATAATCTTCTGTTTGTGGAATTTTATGTGCATCTGGAATATTTAATATTTTACCAGTAAGAGCTGAGTAGCCAACAATAGAAGTTTTTGTTAAAGGAATAGTAAAAGTCGGTGATTTTATAGGAAAAGAAAAATTTTGGCTATGAACAAATCTAAGTTGTTTTTCTGTAATCTGCTTTTCTTCTTCTTGCTTAACTATCGTTTCTTCAACCAAAAATATCGATCCTGCATCAGCATCTGTTATTTCTCTCACTTTTGTAAGAATCATATCAAAAAGTATATCAATATCCCTAATAACAGCTAAAGAAATACCAATTTGATTTAAAATATTAAAATTTGACGTTTGTATTTCAAATTTTTTAATAAGTTCTGTTTTTTCTTGAAAACTAGTATAATCTTTAACAAATTTATCAAATATCATTTTTATTTTTTTTAGTGGAAAATCCATTGGTAAGATAGAATAAATAGGAAAATTTTCATAAATAGTATCTAAATTGTCTTCTATTTCATCCTTTGTGATTACTATAAAAATCTTAAAAAAATTATTTCTTCCAATATTCAAAATTTTATTTTTATTTTCTATATAATCCCAAAAATCTATGATTAATCCTTTTATTTGATTATCATTGATTTGAGAGATTTTTTTGATTTCGATTAGATTAATACTTTCTATCTTTTTTAATTTATTAATAATTTTTTTTCTTTTTTTAATGCTATAAAAAGCAATTGATACTTTATCTGCAATGTTTTCCATAAAAAAAAATCCTTCAAACTTCTTCATAAGATTATAAAGCTATTTTCGTAAAAAAGGTAATATTTATTTAAAATATTACAATTTTTTAACAAATTAAATATATAAAAAATATATATACTGAAATATTTCAGATTTATCAGAAATTATAAAATCTAATTACTTTAATATCAAGTAATTAAATAAATTTAATCCGTGACAATCTAAAAAATCTGTGTTATGTGTACCAAAAAGTTTTTAGTTTGTCAAAAAATATAATCTTTGCAAATCAGTGATAATCCATGTTATACATTACTAAAAATAAACGGTTTAATCAAGTTGTTTTTTACTCTATTTTTTGTTGTAAATATTTATTTCTATTAATTTAAATTCTATGTTTTTAATAAATCTTATTGACATTTAAAAAAAATAACTATATTTTAGGAATATATACTAAAAATTATCAAAATTTCTAGTATATATCTTAAAGGGTATTATATATCTAATTATAATCTTTATCTAACATTACAAATTAAAACCTTTTAAGTATATTTTTGCTTTTATGGAGTTAGTATGGCTACGATTTTGATAGCTGATGATATGCTCACAGTACAACATAATTTAACTTTTATTTTACAACATTTTGAACACAAAGTAGTAGCAAAAGTATCAAACTGTACTGATGCTATATTAAAATATAGAGAACTAAAACCAGACATTGTTTTAATCGATATCTTAGGCATGAATTCTTTCTTTGAAGAGGCAAATAAAGACATTGACACATTCGACACTATTAAGATTCTCTTAAAAGAAGATAGAAATGCAAACATAATAGTCTTAACTGCCACTCCAAAAGAAGAATATATAAAAAAAGCCTTAATTTTTGGAGCAAAAGGATTTTTAGTAAAAGGTGTTAGTAACGAAAAAATTGTTTCTACAATAGATGATATTTTAAGAAAAAAAAAACCAAGTATTTAGATGCAAACTTAAAATCTTTTATCTGAAAAAAATAATATCTAAATAGTTAATCTTTTAAAAAAAAATAAACAAATTCATTTATTTTTATTATACAATATGTTAAATTATATACTATTGAAATATGATAAATTTAACTCGAAGTCTGCTATAAATTCGTAGCCAAACGAAGTAGAACTTTATTGCAGATTTCGGGTTAAATTTATTTTTTGTTAAAAAAGATTGACGACTTAAATTATTTTAAGTATATAATAGATTATTAATTTTATGGAAAAAGTATGGTGTTTGATAAAAGAAAAGATAATAAAAGAAAAGCAGCAAGATTTTCAGTTGATATTGATGGATATTATTTTTATTCTAATAAATGGAGTAGATGTAGGATTTATGACCTAAGCCTTGAAGGTGCTGGTCTTAGATTAAATCAATTTTTTATAAAAGATGATATAATAAAATTAAAGTTTGGTTCTGAAACAGAACAATTTGTAATTGATGCAAAAGTTGTAAATATCAATGGACCTCGAATAGGCATAATATTTGAAAATCTTGATGATTTTGATAGAGAGTCTATACTAAAAATTATAAACTCTACCTCAAAAAGATATAAAATGTAATTAATATACTATTTCTAATAGTTTTTTCCAAAGCCATAAGGATAATTTTTTCGTTGCCTATTTTTATTAATTACGGGACCGTATTTTTTTACAAATTTTAACGCTTCGCCTTTGTTGTTTACCCAAATGTTCATTGGGTAGAAAGTTGGATAAATCATTTTATTTTCATCAAAAAGGCATTGTTCATAAAATTCTTTGGTTTCATAATTGATAAAAATTTTTTCATTATTTACTGTTATAGGATATTTATAATAGCCGACAGAAATTTTACAAAAATAAATTTCGTATAACCTACTAAAAGAAAGAATTTTAAAGGCATAAAGTCTTTCTACTTGATTGGTTGGCTCTTGAGAAAAAAATAATATAAAAATATTTACAAAAAAAATTGACAATATAGTTTTTTTCATTATTATGTATTAATCGATAAAATCTAAAGAAACATTAGGGGTATTTAATAAATTCTACATGGATATAAACTTTTTATTTTTAGGACTATTTTTATCACTTTCATTTTTTTGCTCTATGTCAGAAACATCTTTTTTTTCTTTAAGCAATTTAAAAATAGAAGATATTAAAAAGAAACACCCAAGAAGAGGTTCTCTTATTGCAAGTCTTGTTGATAGCCCCCAAAAACTTCTTGTTACTATATTAATATGTAATACTTTTGCAAATATTTTTGCAACACTAACAGCTTCAAAAATATTTGCTACATATTTTCCAACTATGAACTTATGGGTTTTAATACTAACAATGACATTTATGGTTTTAATTTTTGGTGAAGTAACACCAAAATCTCTTGCAATTAAAATAGCTCCTATAACATCAGTTTTAGTAGCTCCTGTTTGGTTTATTTTAGAAATAGTATTAACACCTTTTATATTCATCTTTAGACAATTTGTAAAAGTCCTTGTTGCTATTGTTTCCGAATTATTCTACCCAAATATAAAAGAGTCGGATAGTTATAAAACTGACGAGGTAATAGAAGTTATTAAAGAAAGCCAAAAACACGGCATTATCGATAAAGAAGAAGGGGCGATACTTGGCAATGTTATTGAATTTGCTAATACAGAAATTTGGGAGTTGATGAGACCAAGAAACGAAATTTTCTCTTTATCATCTGATACAATTATAAGTGAAGCGATAGAAAAGATAAAAGAAAGAAAATATTCAAGAATACCAGTATGGGAAGATGAAGAAGAAAATATAATTGGCATTTTGTATGTAAAAGATTTACTTATGATTAATGGAACAAAAAGAAAACTCTCATATTATAAAACCATATTAAGAAAACCATTTTTTGTCCCTGAGTCTGTAAAAGCAGAGAAATTATTAAGAGACTTTAAAACGACGAATAATCATCTTGCAATTGTAATTGATGAATATGGTGGTGTTGCAGGATTAATTACAATGGAAGATGTTTTAGAAGCAATAATTGGTGAAGTAATCGATAAAGATGATGTTAGACCATTATACTATAAATATAATACTTCTATGATTGAAGTTGAAGGAAAATTAGATATTGATGAGTTTAATAAAGTTTTTAAAACTGCAATAAGAAGTAGCGAGGCTACAACAATTGCAGGATTTTTACTTGAAAAAATTAAAAAAATACCAAATGTTGGTGAAATTTTTTTATTAGACAATTTACAGTTTAAAATATCAGGAGCTTTACCAAATAAAATAGAAAAAATTTTAATAACCAAAATACGAAAAATTAAAGAAAAAAAGATATTATAAAAGGATAATTTCTTATGACAATGCTTTATATGACCCCATTAATAATTATGTTTTTTATAATAATGCAAGCTTTTTTTTCTAACTCAGAAATGGCGATGGTTAGTGCAAACAAAATAAAACTATCTCATCTTGCAAACAAAGGAAATAAAAGAGCATCTATTATTTTAGCCTTACTAAACAAACCAGAGAGGCTTTTTGGAACAACATTAGTTGGTATTAATTTTGCGACTGTAATTGCTACAGCTTTATCTGATTACTATTTTCACGATATAGTTGCAAAATATTATCCTCAAATCGAAAAATTTATTTCTCTCGAATTATTAACATTCCTAATAATGGAACCTGCAATTTTAATTTTTGGAGAGTTATTTCCAATGTCTTTGGCGAGAAAATATCCAAATACAACAAGTTTAAGGAATTCATGGTTAATTAGATTAGCTTACTTCGTTTTTTTTCCATTTATGTATATAGTTAGTAATATTTCAAAATTTATTGGTCTTCTTTTTAAGTCTTCTGCAAACGAATTTGGTAAAATTTCAAGAGACGAATTACAATTACTTGTGGCAGGTAAATTTTCTCATATAACCGATGATACAAAAAAGATTATTGAAGATGTTTTTGATATAAATGAATTAAAAGCAGAAGATATAATGATACATTTAAATGAAGTTAAATCTATTAGTGAAGATAGTACAGTTGGAGACTTAAAAGAATTAATTAGAGCAACAAAATATAGCAGATTTCCTGTTTATAGTGAGAATGTTTTTAACATAGTAGCAACAATTCACGCTGTAAATATTCTTGGAGCTGATGATAAAGACCTAATTAGTCAACATACAGAAAAATTATATATAGTTCCTTCTTCAAAACCAATAGTTCAAATTCTTTCTGACCTAAAAAGAAACAGAAAATATATGGGAATAGTAGTTGACGAATATGGGGCTGTTTGTGGAATATTAGCAATAGAAAATATTGCTGAAGAACTTATAGGAAAAATTAGAAACGACCTTGATCCTATAGAAAAACCAAAAATAAATGAAGATGATAATATTTTTGAAGCAAGAACATACCTTGACGAGTTTTATGAACAAACAGGCATTGATTTTACAGATGAAGATGTAGAAACACTCGGCGGTATAATAAATCTTGCACTCGGAAGAATAGCAAAAAAAAATGATAGAGTTTTTTATAGGGATATTGAATTTGAAGTTATAGAAGCAAGTGATAGAGCTGTAAAAAAAGTAAAACTTATTACAAAAAAATAGACTTTTTTAAAAAAAAAGTGTTATTATTAATAATAGTAATATGTTACAAAATTTAATAAAAAGTTTAGTTTTATGTATTCTAATGAGCATTTTAAGGTGTACTAAAAACTGTGATTTTTACTACACTTTTATATAATGATTCTACAATCTAATTTTAAGAAAATGTTATGATTTATGAAAATGAAAATGAATTAAGAATAAAAGCTGATGTCATAATTGATTATATTAATACTAGTGACGAAAATTTGCCAATGGCTGTTATATATGTAAGACCAGAAACAAATGAAGTCCACTATGAGAAAGCAATTATACTTGGCATTACACCTTTTGCCGATGTTGTATATTTGGCAAATCTCAATGGTAAAATTTTTATAAAAGATGCCCTTATTCTTGAGCATTATTCACTACAATATAAATTTGCTATTTATGGAAAAGAAGAACTAGCAAAATATCCAGAAATTATAACAAAATTTGAGGATCATTTTCAAACTGATTTTCATAACGCAAAAATAATCGGTGCTTTTGATGCTGTATTAAAGCTTGGTGTATCAGATGAACAATTATTTAATACAATGGTAGAAGAAAAAGATTTTTTGAGAATTTATGGACAAACAATAAAAAAAATTGATGACTATTTTGTTATCAATTATGATATACCAGCCATTATACGAAAATATACACCAAAGGCAAATGTTTTTACTATTGTTGCTAGATTTAAAAAAGAAGACTATTCATTTATGGACATAAATCAGTCAATATTTGAACAAATTAAAAAAAATAATGCTCCAATTATAAGTGAAGATAGATATAAAGAAAAAGTTGAATGGAATGAAAAAATTAAAAGAACCTACCATTTTTCGAGAAATCATATAATGGCTATGTTTGATATGGTTGATTTTGTAATAAGACCAAATAATAATCATATAATTTTTGAAGAAACCCCTCTTGGTAGAATATTAATTGAAAAAAATCACATCTCTAGCGAAGCCCTTCTAATAATAAAAGATTATCCGCTTATCCACATATCAATAAATGGTGAAAAAAAACTTGTAAACTTACTCGAAGAGGCAAATAATAAATCTCTAGAAGAATGCGTTGAATTGATAAAATCTATTATACTTCCCTAATATATAACGGGTTATCACTGGCTAACTCAGATTAAACTCTATAATTTAGTAAAAATTATTAATTTTCAGTATTAATATTCCTTATTGTTAAAAAAATTACCACGAAATACGAAATACACAAAGAAAATACAGAGATATGAAGTTTTTAATATTCAAAAACTGATTTACTTTGTACTCTTCCAAACTATGTAAATAGTCGATTTTTTTTACAAAGTTTTGACTATTTACACGGTATGTTCGTATCCTTCGTAGTTTAAAAGAATTAATTTTTTACGAATCAAAATTTAGATTATTAACTTATTAAAAGCATAATGTAGAGTTTTAAATTTTTTCCATTGCATCAATAAGGTCTTTTTTTATATCTTTTTCTTTTTTCTTTAAAACAAATCCTGAAGATTTCAACCTTCTAATAAGAGAAGCAAACCTTATTGAGGATAAAATTGTATGACCTGTTTTTAATAAAATTATACAATTAGTTTTTCTTCCTTCAGTACAATCAATTAAAGTCATGCCTGCAACTGCTTCTTTTCTAACCCATTTTGATCTTGAGGTATCAGGCTTCAATATTTCAGTAATTTTTGCTTCGTCAATAAAATTTTTGTAACCAACATCTATCATTTATCCTACTCCTTGTTTATATGCTTAAAATGTTTTAAATATTCAATCTTTTTCTTACAATGACAAAACTACATTTATAAATGTCGCTTTATATATAAATAAGACGGTTCTAAAATATCTTAAGATATATATTGATAATCTGAACAATTGTCAATATAATTAATAGCAAAAACTTTTACATTTGTCAAAATCTAAAACAAAATTATTTATTTTTATTTATTAATATAAAAGTTAATTATATTTTAGAATATTAAATCAATTTTTATTAAAATTCAATCTTTTTTAATAATTAAATTCTTAGTTATGACAATTAATCAAATTTTAACTATATATAATTAAAATTTTTCATTCCTAAATGGATTCATGTTGAATTTAAGACAAACCTAAAACCTTTCAATATACTTAATCGTTTCTAAAAGATCAATTAGAACAAAGGAATTAAGTCCATTGTTATCAAAGATAAAAAAGAATTTATTTACCATATTAAAGTTTGTTAATGTATATAAAATATACAATTAATAATCAAAAAAACAAGATAAATTATTATTTTTACAAAAATACTTGAATTTTTCTTACAATAAAATATACTATTATTAAAATAATTTTATAATCGAGGACTAATATGAAAAAATATTCTCTTAGAGAAAAAATAAAATATTCATTTGACAATATTATGTCAAAAGGTACAGTATCCTTAATATCTGGTCTTGCTATTATTTCTTTTGTAATTATTTTACTAATTTCATTTTTTGTATGGATTGGTAAATTTGCACCAGAAGAAATGGTAGCAGATAATAACTTTTTTAAAATTATGTGGATAAGTTTAATGAGAACTCTTGATGCTGGTACTATGGGTGGAGATGATGGATCATGGGTATTCTTATTGTTAATGTTTGGTGTTACTCTTGGTGGTGTATTTATAATAAGTGCGTTAATAGGTATCATAACTACTGGACTTGATGCAAAAATCGAACAATTAAGAAAAGGGCGTTCAAAAGTAATTGAAGAAAACCATACTGTAATACTTGGATGGTCAGAACAAGTTTTTACAGTGGTAAATGAGTTAATTACTGCTAATGAAAATTTAAAAAAAGCATGTATTGCAATACTTGGCGACAAAGATAAAGTTGAAATGGAAGAAGAACTCAAGGATAAAATTGGAAATTTTAAAAATACAAGAGTAGTTTGTAGACAAGGAAATTCTATTGAAATAAATGACCTTGATATAGTTAATGTTAATACTTCAAAATCGATTATAGTTTTATCTAATGAAGAAGAAACAGACCCAGACTCAAGTGTAATAAAAACAATTCTTGCTATTACAAATAATAGAAATAGAAGAAAAGAACCTTATAATATAATCGCAGAAATTAGAGACCCAAAAAATGTTGAAATTTCAAAAATTGTTGGAAAAGATGAATTAGAAATAGTTTTAGTAGGGGATTTAATCTCAAGAATCATAGCTCAAACTTGTCGTCAGCCAGGTCTTTCTGTTGTTTATACAGAATTACTAGATTTTGGCGGAGTAGAAATTTATTTTATGGAAGAACCTTCTTTAGTAAATAAAACTTTTCAAGAAACTATGTATAAATATAATGATTCTTTGGTTATTGGTATTATTGACAAAAATAAAGTTTCAAAAATAAATCCTCCTATGGACACCAAAATAAATGAAGGTGATAGCCTGATATTTATTGCAGAAGACGATAGTACTATAAAACTCTCAACTATTTCAGATTACAAAATAGATAAAAATAATTTCTCGATTAAAGAAATTTCTTTTAACAAACCAGAGAATATTTTGATACTTGGCTGGAATTGGAGAGTGCCGACTATTATTAACAATCTTGATAATTATGTTTCAAAAGGCTCTAAAGTTATTGTTGTTTCTGATATTGAAGATGGTGAGAAAATCATAAAAAATCAATGCAGTAATATAAATAACCTTTCTATAAAATATATTTGCAATGATATAACAAACAGAAGAATTTTAGATAATCTAACTAGCGAAGAAGAAAATCATCACATAATAGTTGTTTGTTATGATAATATTGATATACAAAAAGCTGATGCTAAAACAATGATTACCCTTCTCCACTTAAGAGATATTTCACAAAAGACAAAAAAAGATTTTACAATTGTAAGTGAAATGCTTGATATTAAAAATAGAAACCTTGCAGAAATAGCAAGAGTTAATGACTTTATAGTAAGTGATAAGATTATAAGTTTGATGCTATCTCAAATTTCTGAGAATAAATATTTAAATGCTATTTTTATGGATTTATTTGACCCAGAAGGCTCTGAAATTTATTTGAAACCAGCAACAAATTATGTTAAACTTAACACAGATGTCAATTTTTATACAATAACAGAATCTGCTGCAAGAAAAAATGAAATTGCAATAGGTTATAAAATTGCAAGATTGTCAGATGATGCAGAAAAAGCTTATGGAGTTAAACTAAATCCTACAAAAAATGAGATTCTTAACTTTGCTGAAGAAGACAAAATTGTGGTATTAGCAGAATCCTAAAAATAATAATCTATGAAAACAAGGGTAATTTTGCCCTTGTTTTCATAGATAATATTATTTTAAAACAATGCTATTTTTATAATAGATTGCTACACCTAATCAATTCATAATGACACTAAATCTAAATTTTGATAAATTATTAATTAATTATTTATTTATTGTAAATTTTAATATTAAGCGTTATATTTTATAATAGTAGAATATATTAAAAAAAGATTTATTTTCTTATCCTTTTTTGTAAAAAACTAACGTACAAGAGAGTAAAATTGGTGAATTTTTTAATAATAAAATTTTAATATTTAATTATAAAAAACATCAAATAATTCAAGATTAAAAACTTATAATCCGAATATTTTATGAAAGATTGGGATATTATGAGAATTAGAAGTACTATATTTTTTATAATTTTTATTTTTATAATCGGTTTTATTTACTCGCAAACTCTTGAATTAGAACTATTAAAAAGAAAAGAAAATAGAATAAATTCTTATTACAATTTGGCAAAAGTAGCGAAAGACAAAAATGACAAAATAAAAATAATGGAAGATATATTAAATGAATATGATAAAGAAGGTTATTCAAAAAAAGATAAAAAACTTATTGATATTGCAGAAAAATTTGTAATGGAAGGCGTTTTTGACAAAGAATTTGAAGGAAATAGACTTATAAATGATTTTCCAGAAGTTCGTCTTCAAGCAGTTAAATTACTTGCAAAAATCGGTGGTGACAATCAAAGAGATATGCTTATGAATATATTTATCTCAGATGATAATTTGGTTGTTAAAGCAGAAGCTTGCGAAGCATTTATACAATTTGGTGAAACTGCTAATGGTGATGTTGTAAGAACTATAATATATGTTTACAGAAAATATCTGCCTCGTTATCCAAAATTAATTTTTGCGATGATAAATGCACTAAGAGAATTTGTTACCCCAGATTCGCCCTCTTATGATGCAGCAATATACCTTCTAAGCGAAATCCAAATGGGTAGTTTTAATAATACAATTAGACAAAAAGCAGGCGAAGCAATAGATTATCTTATCAATAAGGGTGATATACAAGATAAAGAGAAAAAAGACAAAGAGACAAAAAATAATCCGTAAATTAACCAATCTTTGATAAAAAAGATAGAAATTTCATAGCAAAGACAAGATTAATTTTTTAAACCTTTGAGAGTAATATCAACATCTTTTAGTTTTTGATTAAATTGTTTTGGTGGAATATGTAGTTTTAACATTAATAAATGTCCTTTTGTTAATTTTATATTTGGACTTTTAAGTTTTTCAAATATATTATATACCAACTATTAACCATTTTTAGCTATACATATTAATTTTTTTAACATGAAGTTTACGAAGAATTGTAAAAAATTTCAATAAAATAGATAATCTTTTAAATTTATTGGAATTTTTAATCAAAACTCTGTTTTTTATTGCATTTTCTTCGTGGTTTTAGCTAATCTTAGTTATAAACCAATAGTTGGTATAATATTCCCTTTTGTTGAAGCAATACTATTAATATATTCCAATTTCTTTTTTAATCCTATGTACTATCAGCAAAATTTGGTCTATAACAAATTCTATCGGCATTGTTAAAATTATTTTAAAATTTATATCTTTCAAAAATAAAGCACTATCTTTATAAAAATCTTTTACTAATAATAGTCTTCTAAAGTAACTTTTATTAAATCCATTATTAATTCTTCTGTCTTTCAAATTTTATTAAAAATATTGTTTTTTATGATAAATGTCAATAAATTTAATAGATTACTTTGGCTAAATTTCACAATAACATAAAAAAACATTTACTTTTTGTAATAAGAATCAACTTTTTTCGAGTGTCATTAGATTGTTTTCTAACTCAAACATTTTGTTTGCCACAGCCTTTTTTATATGCCTTGATTCTATAACACTAATTAACATCTCACTATCATCAATAATAGGAATACAATCCAATGGACTTTTCTTTAACAAATCGTTAATTTCTGGTAATGTTGAGTCAATTTTTGCTTTAACTGTTATAGAGTCCATCAAATCATAAGCGACCAAAAGATCGTCAACTCCGCTTATCTGTAACATTTCTTTTATTCTATCAACTGAAATTATACCTATAATTTTATTATTTTCCGTTATTACTGGGAAATACAAGTTTTCATATTGCCCAAATAGACCAATTATATCTTTTAATGTAGAATTTGGATATAATTTTGGAAAATTTTGGTCTATTATATCTGTAACTTTCATTTTTTTTATTATATCTTCTTCTGTTATATTTAATCCCGCCTCACCTGATTTATGTATAGCATATTTTGTAAAAAGAGGACCTATTATTTGTACTACAAAAGTACTCGACGTGATTACAAGAATTATCATATTGCCTATGCTATCTGGAAATTTTTGGCTCGCAAGGATAGAAAGTCCCAAAGCAACTCCAGATTGGCTAAATAAACAAAAAGAAAGAAATTTTTGAATAGTTTTTGGGGCTTTAGAAAGTTTTGCTCCAAAATTTGCACCTATCATTTTACCAAGAGTTCTACCAACTAAATAAACTACAATAAATATAAGAATAAAAACGTTCAATTTACTTAAATTTAACTTTGCACCAACCAAAACAAAAAACAAAATATAAATCGGTGGTGCAAATTTTTCGAGTAATTTAAAAATGTGTTTACTTTTAAAATGAGCTATATTTGTTATAATTATACCCATAAACATAGAG